>CBDUKB010000008.1:0-29451 GCA_965367695.1 uncultured Putridiphycobacter sp. | reverse complement strand
ATCACCACCTCCCTGGCATTTACCAATATTTACGAATCCGACCTGTGTTCTGTGAAAATTCCAGGTAAAATGTACGAGACACCACCAGAATCTAATAATCAGCGACAGTTTTTTTCACCAGAATTGACAAATGGTTCTTATTTTTCAATTAAACAAATTAGTACCTATGGCTTTTTAAAAGGTTTAACAGAAAAAGATTTTGAAAATAAAGTAGATAGTTTACTTTTCGAAAGTATCCCAGGAAAAATAATTTCACGAAATAAAATTCAAAAAAACGGATTCAATGGGGTAGACATTTTAAACAAAACAGCCAATGGTAATTTTCAACGATATCAAATATTTTACACACCCATCAACATTTTTATCTTTAAAATGGGTGGTAAAAATGAATTGGTAAAAAACCAAGGAAATGCGTTTTTTGAATCTATTCAATTAAAAGAATTAATACCTGAATGGACCCAAACTCAAAGTTTGAAAAATGATTTTTCCCTCAGTACCCCAAAATACTTCAATATAAAAAATAACAATAAAATTACTTCCCTTTACAATCATCCAGAATTAGAAGCATTTGATCCAAAAACTAATGCCTACTATTTAATTAAAAGAGCGAGCCTACACGACTTTGGCTTCATTGAAACTGATAACTATGAACTAAATAGATTAACTGAAAAGTTTTTAAAATCCAATAACATTGATACATTTTCAATCATTTTTAACCGCAATGCTGCATTGCCCTCTTCCCTGGCTCAAGCAAAGAATGCTAAGGGACATTATCTGACACTAAAAATCATTATTAAAGGTCCATTTTATTATTTATTATTGCGCGTTTCTCCAGCAGAATTAACAATGGACCAGTTTTTCACAAACTTCGAATTGAATAATTTTGAATACCAATTCCCCTTCGAAAAACAAATAGATTCTACTTTATTATTTTCGGTAAATTCCAATTATTTATACCCTTCCGTTTTTAACGACCAATATTCGAAAGCATATGAAATTAAAAATAAGAACTTAAAAAAAATAAAAGTTGACGAAAGCTATAAAAGCAATGCCGAGTCAAGAATTTATTACTCAGAAAATTATGAACGCATCTATGTCGAGGCATATAAATATCACGACTATGCCCATTTTGACCACATTGATTCACTTTGGCAAGAAGAAAAAAATTATTATACAAAAACCAAGCAATTAGCTATAAGGGAAGAAAAAGCAACCCAGGTGGACAATAAATATTACTTAGAATTGTCGCTTATAGATACCAATAGCAGTCGTATGATTTGGATAAAAGAGATTTTACATTTCGGGACTTTATATACGCTCAAAGCTAATTTAGACACCTTATCAACCCCATCTCTTTTTGTTCAAAATTTCTTTGACTCATTTACACCATTTGATACCTTAATTGGAAAATCAGTTTTTGACAGCAAGTCAGATTTGTTTTTTAAAAACATTTACAGTTCAGATAGTCTGCTCAAAGCACAAGCTATTGCATCTGTAAATGACTATATTAATTTTGAAGACAAAGATTTTGAAGCCATTAAGTCAGTTATTACTGATTATCCTTTTACAAAAAATCAAATGGGTACTAAAAAACAATTAATTGAAGACTTATGTAAATTAAAAGACCCTTCTATTTATGATTATTTATTGTCGATCTACGAAAAATTTGAAGATACTGCCAGTTATCAGTTGGCGATATTAAGGGGATTAGCAAGACAGAACACAAAAAAAGGAAATGAATTATTTTTGAAACTTTTAGAAAAGGATATTCCTTTGTCGAATAACAGTTACGAAATTTACAATATTGTATTTCCATTATTTGACTCCTTGAGCTTGGCCAGTAATTTATTTCCCGATTTACTAAACTACACCTTTGTAAAACAATACAAAACACCAATTTACATGCTTTTATCTGCACTTGTGACTGATAAAAAAATCAATCCTAAAAAATATAAGAAAAATTACAAGCAAATTTTAAGGGAAGCAAAAATCGAATTAAAAGAGCAAATTAGTTATGAGCAATACGAACAAGGCAAAAAGTATTCAAATTATAGCTATGACTCATACAAAAACCAAGGAAATGACTTGCTCACAAATTACGTAACCCTTTTAAAACCATACGATCATAAACCAGATGTCGCTTTTTTCTTTAAAAAGTTAAACCTTGTAAAAGATTATATCGTGCAAACAGATATCAATGTTGAAAGAATATTATTAAAGGAAACAGTCAATGATTCTATTTGGGAATTCTTAGCAGCTGACCTGATTAATCGTTCCTATTTATACAACAGCTTAAAGACAATTGAAAAGCTCGACTATTTTCCAGAAAAATACAAGACACAAAATGCAATTTCAGCCTCTATTTTATATGGCAATAATTTTAATCAAGAAACCGACAGCATGGTTTTTTTAGAAAGAAAATTAATTAATCTGCAAAACGATACCGGATATGTTTATTTTTACAAAAGTAAACGAAAAAATGAAGACGATTGGGTGTTGGATTATATTGGACTTCAACCTACAAATGAATCTAAAATTACAACAGCACCTCGCTTTATTACAGAAGGGGTTAAAATTGAGAAATACAAAGACCTCAATGAAATAATGAAAGCGGAAATTGAATCGATTTTAATAGATGGCCATAAAAGGGCAAAAAAAGAAACCAAAGGCAACGATTTAGATTGGTATTATTAGTGAGTTTAAATGGAAGAAACGATAATCAACATATTAATTTTCAATAATAAGGATAGTGAAATTCAGTTATTGAGTCAATTTCTTCAACAACCAAGCAATAATATATTTATCGCTAAAACAGAAGAGGAGGCCAAAGAAATTCTTGATACAAAACACATTGGTATCGTTTTACTTTCCACTGATAATCATAACATCAATCATTTAAAATTTATTGATGAAATAAGTAACATCAACCCGAAAAATGATTGTTTTACAATTATTACTGGGACTGTTACCGATAACACTTTACACTTAGTTCAAGGATTGAATAAAGGAGCGGTAGATTTTATCACCTTGCCATTTATGAAAAACATTGTATTGGCAAAAATTAATGTCTTTAAACGCTTATACTTTAAAAGTAAAACTATTTTATCATTGCTTGAAAATATTTTGCCCGAAGCTGTTTTAACAGAGTTTAGACTCCACAATAAATACACACCCAAACGACACGCTAATTGCGCGATATTATTCACTGATTTTATTGGATTTTCTAAAAAAGCACTAAATTATTCTCCCACCGAATTACTCAAAATTCTTGATTATTATTTTTCAAATTTCGACTTGATATTTCAAAAATATAACATTGAGAAAATTAAAACAATTGGTGATAGTTATATGGCAGTAGGTGGACTGAATTCCGCGGAAGATGAAACTGAGTTAAAAATGGCATTAGCTGCATTAGAAATTAAGGCTTTCATCCAAGAAGATATAAAAAAGAGAAAACAAGAAGGAAAAGATTATTGGGAAGTTAGAATTGGTATTCACTCAGGTGATTTAATTGCTGGAGTAATTGGCAGAAAAAAGTTCGCGTTTGATGTTTGGGGTGATTCTGTGAACATTGCTTCAAGATGTGAACAAATGGCACCTCCAAATGAAATTAATGTCTCAGAAGCCTTTATTGAAAATATAAAAGATTTTATCAACCTTACCGAAAGGGGCCCGATTAAAGTTAAAAACATGGGGAATATAAATATGTACCTCATCAATGATATTAAACCTGAATTCAAATTGGACAACCAAGGCTTATTTGCCAATTTAGCTTTGCGTGCGAAAGCTCATTTATCAAAAATTGATTTTAATGGAATAAGGACTTACATTATTGAGAAACTTGAAAACGAACTGAATCCAAATTTAATATATCATTCATTAAAACACACCTTGAATGTAGAACAAGCCGTGATAAAATATGCAAATCTCGAAGGAATAGAAAACGATAAAATCATACTTTTAAAAACTGCTGCCTTGTTTCACGACAGTGGATTTTTAGTTAAGTACGAAGAAAACGAAAATATTGGTGTCCAATTTTTTCAAGAGGTAGCAAGTACTTATGGCTATTCAAAAAAAGACATAGACTTTGTGGCAAGAATCATTATGACTACTGCAAGACTTAAACCACCAATAGACATATACGAAAAAATAATTGCCGACGCTGATCATGATTATTTAGGAAGAAAAGATTACCATATTACCGCACAAAAATTAGTCAAAGAAATGACTGCTTACGGTTATACCTATACTGAAATCGGTTGGTTAGAAAAACAAATTGATTATTTAGCTAATACACACCAATTCTACACAACATCAGCTAAAAACATTCGAAAAGAGGGAAAACTAAAAAGAGTTGCAGAGTTAAAAGCTTTACTTGAAAAAAAAATGAATCCTTAAGGATTTATTTTACTTCATAAAATAAACCTGATAGCCCTAAAATATCTTTTACCCGAAAAACCAAAGCTTGTTGTTTGGATTCTTTTTGAAACTTGTCTCTTTTTTTATTGCTCTTTTCAAGGATCACAACATCTAGATTTGTGCTAACATTTGAGTTATTATAAGTTTTTGTTAATTGATTTTTTTCTGCTTCCGCAGTAGTAACAGCATTATAATCTGCATTCTGCACAATTCGAGACGATACTTCTTCTTGTACAATTTCTTTATCTTTATCAGTTAAACTTTTAGAAACCACAATTAAATCATCCTCTAGCATGTCTAAACTTTGTTCATTTATATTGATTTCTGGAGCAACTGTCACTAAATTATTCATAGCTGGAGCAGGACTTGGTAATTGTTCAACCTTCATTTTTCCTTCACTGTTACTTAATGTAGCATCAAATGCTACTTCTGCTTCTGCTTCAATAAATGGCTTCGGTTCATTTTTATTAACCACAATATCTTCTACTGTATCTTTGTGAATTGTAACTGGTAAATTTATTTCCTCCGTTTGTTCCACTTTTGAATTGACTGCCAATTCTTGTTTTTTAAGTGGACTTTCGAATAAGTTAAATAAGCCAAACAAAATTAATAATAGTCCAGCAAATTGTAAAGCAGGGTATTGATACCAAGACTTATCACTTGGAAAGAAAAAAGAAAAAAAAGGGAGCCACCAACTGGTCCTTTGATCCGCTATTGGGTAAAGCTCGCTTAAAAACTGGGTATGCATGGCTTCACTCGCTTCAATTTTATTCTCTTCAAAGTGAAGTTCCGTTAAGCTTAAAAATTGTTTTAATTGATTAAATTCTTCTTCGTTCGAAACCATATCTTTAATCAAATCAAGTTCTTCAACACTTAATTCATGATAGGCTTTATATTTCACTAATTCTTCTACACGCATCATTTTGCAATTAATTTTTGGTAAACTGCTAATTGTTCAGCCAGGTATTTTGTAGCGTAATGCAAACGAGATTTTACCGTTCCTTCGTTCAAAGCTAAAACTTCCGCAATTTCTTTCATACTCAATCCATCCTCGTGCCTTAACTTAAAAACTTGACTATGCTTTTCATTCATTTCTGACAATTTTATTTGTAATTGCTTACCAAACTCTTGTTGATCATAAATATCGTCACTTGTTATATTGGTATCTTTCGGTTGATAATTTTTGGCTGGTTCTTCCCTTACATTTTTTCTTACCTCTTGCTTTTTATATTCATTTTTACAGCGATTATAGGCGACAGAAAACACCCAAGTCTTAAAATTTTTACTCGCATCAAACAATGTTGGTTTTTGAATTAACTTGGAGAAAATATCCTGGGTTGCATCTTCTGCTTTTTCTCTATCCTGCCATAGTTTATTATAAAAGAAATTGACTAAGTGATTGACGTATTTATGGTAAATTTGTTCAAAGGCTTTCTTATCTCCTTTTTGAAAAAGCAGCATTAATTCTTCATCTGAGTATGTTTTATAGTCTTTCTTAAATAAACGCATTAAGCTTTATTCATTTTCTAAAATCAGTTTAACTTCTGCTTCCATTGCCAATTTTTCAGCTAACAATAAAATATCTTTTTTTAATTTTAATACCGTGGTATCGGTTTTATACAAAGTAATTAAAGGCGGTAATAGATTTTTATATAACAATTTATCTGAATTTGTTAAATTCATATTCAATACATTATATTTTAAATAGGTTTGGTAAAAAATGCCCAACTTTTGATTGGTGTTCTCATTCAGTACCGCTACATGCAACCCATTTAAATAATAATTACGCCAATAACTTTGGTTGACAGTTACACTGAAAAATGTATTCGGATATTTTTTTAATATTTGTTGAATATTACTCCTAGGATCTCCCTGCTGTAATTTGAGTTTGTAGCTTGAGTTGACAAATAACCTATAATTTTCGTTTTCTGTCAATTTTAAGCTAATTACTGTAATGTCTAATCTATTTTTTTCAAGTATTTGGATTATTCTAATCGGATAAGTATCATTTTCCGAATTTGTAATGAGTAAAGCATTCTTTGGCAGGTTTGCTAATAACAAGCGATAATAAGTATATGTCGCATTTGAATAAAAAGGTTTTAATTTTAATGCTGTTCTTTTTTGTAATGAAATTGAATCTTGTTGACAAATTGCATTTTTAAAGGCTTTTTTTTCGATATTTTGCCCAAAAATGGACGAAGAAAGCAGCAAGAATATTAAAGCTAAAATAAATCGCATATTCATCTTTTTATTTGTCTGTACAACCAGTATCTCAAATGGTTCAAAATACGCTATTAATTTACGTAAATTAATTAGAAGATTCGATACCCTACCTTAAAAGCACCCCATATATTACTGTCAGAATACTTGTTAAATTGATAAGCAACTTCAATTGACCATGAAAATTTATTTCTTTTAATCTTATGAATGCCAATGGGAAAGTACAGGTTATGTTGATAGCCTTTTCCCTCTTTAAAGAAAAATGCATCCATGGCACCAAAATAGAAAGTTGAACCTAAAATAAATTTACCTGCAATGTGGTATTTTGCACCGGCAAAAAAGGAATATGGATGAATGCCATTAGTTTGAATCCCCATACCTCCTTCCACATCCAATTTGGAATCAATGAAATAATCTGCGGAAACAAATCCCCAACCAGTTGGACCGAGCACCCCAACATTTACACCTAATGGGTGCTTTTTACGTCGATTTTTTAGCCAATCTGGTTTCTCAATCTCAGCTGCATTTAATGCGCTTATTGGCAAAAAAAACATCAATAAAAAAAATACCCCTATGCTATAAATTTTTGTTCTCATATTGCGTTTAACGGAATTGCTCAACAAGGTAACAAAAATCAAGCCTTAAAAACGCCATGATAAGGCAATACTTGGCATAATAGGTAATTGATAAACCGTTTCCGCCGTTACCCTATTGATGTAAAATATATTTTCTTGGCTGTAGGCATTTGTTACACCTCCAATAATTTCCCAGCTCATTCTTTCGTACTTTTTAGATTTAATCGTCTTTTTTATATTAATATCCAATCGGTGATAAGTTGGCAGTCTTCCCGTGTTTAAATTTTCGTACAATAATGTCAAATCTGAATTATTCGAAGTTACATAATTATCTCCCACAGTATTAATTGTTGGTACATCACCTACCCCTGTTGTTTTCTTAAAAGGTAAGCCTGAGCCTAAATTCCATCTTACACTTGCCTCCCAAGAATCATCTTTCCCGAAATTATACGTGGAAATTACATTGATATTATGTCTTCTATCAAATACAGGGAAATAAGTATCAAACCCATTCCAACGCGTAACTTTACCCAAGGAATAAGCGGTCCAAAAGTAAAATTTCTTGGTACTGTACTTTAAAACAAAATCTACCCCCATGGCTTGTCCATTTTCAATGATAAACTCCTTTTTAAACAAATCACTTTCATTGGCGTTTTCAACATTATCTTCAAATAATTTATTAGGATTTAAATTTGTCAATTGGGTAAACCATTTGTAATATCCTTCAATGTTTAAGGACATTTTTCTGGTTAAATCATATTCAGTTCCAAAAATAAGGTGATATGCTTTTTGCAATCCATTTTCTATATCAACTGTTTCTCCATTACTTTTAGTAAATTCCTTCGGATAGTTGCTAGGTGAGTTTAAAAAACCATAAAACAAATTCACAACATCACGATCAGAAGTGGTACTCACATAATTTTGGGTAAAGTATCCACCTGCCATTTTTATTCTCCAGTCTTCAGTTAGATTATACTTTGCACCAACCCTAGGTTCAGGAGAAATTACATTTCCTTCTGGATAGATTTGCAAACGAATACTTGGTTCGAATACAAAGCGACCAGAAACTTTTTTATAGCTTACATACAAACCTGCTTCAGGCTCATTATTTCGAACTTGAATGGTTTTGTTTTCTGAATTAGAAGTTTGATAATCGGTTAAAAAATAGTTGAATTGAAAACCAAAATCAACTTGACTTTTTTCTTTTAAGAAATAAGTAAAATCAAAGGCCATTTCAAAACCATTTATTGCTGAATACCGCTCAGGCAACTCTAACTCATCTAGGGTAATATCATATTGGGAATAATTAATTCTACCTTTTAAGTAAATCTGTGAGGCTTGTGGAACAAAAGCAAAATTAGTTCCTATTCCAAAACTATTCCAACTTAAATCACTAACCGCTTGATACTTCACTTGGTCGTTAAATGAAAAACCAAACACATTAAACTGGTTCCCGCTTTCTCCAGAAAAAGAGACTTTACCGTACAAATCCAAAAAGTTAAATGGAAGTCCATCACCATCATTCACATAAGGATAAATGGCTTTGGAAGTTTGTTCCAACAACGACATTTTTGAAGAAAGGATAAATGAAACATTGTCTTTTTTTGAAAGGGGACCTTCTAAGAGTAGCTTGGTCGTAAATGGAGACACCCCAACTAATCCCGAAAGCCTCTTTTTATTTCCATCCCTATATTTCACATCCATGATTGAAGAAATACGTCCACCGTACTTGGCATTAAATCCTCCGGTATATATGTCAGCTGCACGAATCAAGTCAGTTTCAAAAACAGAGAAAAATCCAATGGAATGAAAAGGGTTATATATTGTCATTCCATCTAATAAAATTTTATTTTGAATGGGTGTCCCCCCCCTTACGTAAACCTGTCCACCTTGATCACCTGTTGAAACAACACCAGGTACCGTTTGAAAGTAAGTTGCAATATCAGCCTCTCCACCAGTTGTTGGCACCCTGAGAATGTCTTTTTGAGTTATTTTTATCACAGATGTTTGAACCGAAGTCTTTTTTTCTTTTTGCGCACCGTTTACTTCCACTGCTTGGAGTAATTTACCCAAATCCATATCGATATTCAAATTCAAAATCTTATCTTTTTCAATTTCTATTGTTTTAGTGAATTCAACATATTCAACATTGGTTGCTGTTAATGTATATGTACCGACTGCAATTTTTGGAATGGAATAAAAACCATTAAAGTCAGTATTAACACCCATCTCTAATTCGGTTATATAAATTCTTACGAAAGGTATGGCGTTTCCATCTTCGGTACTTTTGACAAAACCACGAACAGTTCCTGTTTGACCGAAGGCTTGTATTGTAAAAAACGTGACGATTAAAAAAGTAAATATTTTTGACATAAAATAACTTAAAAAATCAAATATAACATTTATATACTTTAACTGTACTTTTTTTAAGACTCACTGAGTGATGTGTATTATTTTTTATATTAACTGTAAAAAAACAAGTGAATAATATTAGCTTTATAGCTTAATTTGTAACATGATTGAACGAATAGAGTCCATAGATCGAGCAGTTTTTCTTTTTTTAAATGAGCTAGGTCATCCATACTTGGACCTGCCAATGTGGTATATTAGTTCTATTGTATTGTGGATTCCACTTTTTATCTATTTTTTATTTTATGCCTATAAAAAAGCAGGGTGGTATTTGTTGCTTTATTTATTCTTAGGCATGGCGCTTTGTGTGCTTTTGTCTGATAGAATTTCAGTGGAATTATTCAAAGAAGTTTTTCAACGATTTAGACCAACACATAATGAAGAGATCAAAGATTTAGTGCAAACGGTTGTCAAACCTAATGGACATGAATATCGGGGTGGCCTATTTAGTTTTGTCTCTTCCCACGCCACTAATTTTTTCTCCATAGCCACCTTTCTATTTTTAAACTTTCGCAAGTACACAACTAAGTGGTGGTGGTTATTTCCATGGGCTATATTGATAGGTTACAGCAGAATTTATTTGGGTGTACATTATCCCGCTGATATAATTGGAGGTGCAATTTTAGGTTGCTCCATTGGTGCAGGACTTTACAATTTGGGGAAGTACTTATTTAAATCAAAAACATGGTTAAAATAGCATTATTTATATTTCTGGGAGGTGGTTTTGGCAGTCTTTGTCGATATGCATTAAGCAAGTCGACTTTTTCGAGTATGCATCCTAAATTTCCAATTGGCACTTTACTTGCCAATATGTTGGCTTGTTTAATTCTTGGATTAGTTATTTACTTTTCCAAAGAAAAAATGGACCAAAGTCTGTTTTTAAAATACTTTTTAGTGATTGGATTTTGTGGGGGGTTCTCAACTTTTTCAACCTTTGGATACGAGACAGTTCAACTTTTAAAACAAGGCTTCTTTGGCTTAGCATCATTGAACATAGCATTGAGTTTAGGCTTAGGAATTATGATTTTATGGGCCTTGGTAAAATCTTAAGATTTACTCAGTTTCTTCATTCTGTCCTTCATGAGTCGCCACAATAATTTAGCGTCTCTTTCATTCAACTTTTTTGCAAGTCCAATAGCTTTGCCATTCACATCAAAAATTAGTGTGTCGGTCCCTTGTCTCCAAAAAGCATTCTCATAGTCGAAACCAAAAGAAAATGTTTTGTGCTCCACCAGGTCAAAATGCTTTAAATTCTCTATAAAATAACGATTGGCTTTACCATATGAAAAAATACTATTTTTAATTGTTATTTCCTCTTTGGTAATTCGGATTAATTCTTTTCCTTTCCAAAGCCATAAAAAGCCTTTGAGCACTTTGAATTCAAAGTACATCCAAAATGCAACAAATACCAATAAATATATTTTTTGGTTTCGAAGTACTGTGGTCGGGTCACCTTCTATTTTTGAATTATCAATACTGTCCAATCCAAAAAACAACAAATACATCATGTAAAAGCCAACAAATGTAAAAGCCATTAACCAAGCGAACAATATGGCTTCCTTCCAACGTTCCTTTTTAGGAGTAATGATTATTTTACAATTGTCTTTTTCATCTATTACAAGAATTCGATTACCAATTGTTTTTTCCATTTTGCAAAAATAAAAAAAGGGAAGACCTAACTTCCCTTTTTTATAAAATAAATTTAGCTTAAAAAATTATTTCATCATCATGACTGTTCCTTTGAAATCATATCTATTATCATTAATGATATCTTTAGCATCAATAATCCAAACATAATTTCCGTCAGGAACTAATTGTCCACTATTTCCATAAGTTCCATCCCATACCCCCTCTTTATCGAATGATTCGAATACTAATTCTCCCCATCTATTGTAAATGGATAAGTGGAAATCGTAAACATCAATACCGTCGATATAAACACGCCATGTATTGTTAAAATCATCACCATCTGGTGTAAAAATATTTGGTGCATATACATTGACATCATTTAATACGGTAATGGTTCCTGAAGTGATATCTGTACAACCATGTTCATTCCAAACCTGTAATTCAATTGGGAATATTCCAGGGATTCCTTCAGGATATTTAACTTCAGGATTAGCTACCGTACTATTACTAGGTGTTGGACCACCACCAAATTTCCATTGCCACTGTGTTGGGTCTCCTTGTGAAAGATCGGTATAAGTGGCTATTGTATTAAATATAGACAGGGTATTTGGGGAATAAATAAACTTAGCCTGTGGTAAATCATTTACAACAATAGAATTAATTGAACCGGTATAGGTACATCCATAATTAGATGTTAATACTACCGAAACACTATAACTTCCTGGTTCTTTAATGCTATGCGTAAGCGGTGCAACTCCTGCCGTTGTTTTAGTTACATTTCCAATGATATTCCATTCAGTATTCGCAATTGTACTTTGAGGGTTTTCTGCTGTTCCAATACTGGTACTTGCATTATTAATTTTAAACTTTAATTCTGAACAACCTTCCACATCAAGTTTACCCAAAATATCATTAAAATAATAATCGAATATAATAGGTGCTGGTGTTGTAATTACAACGAAAGTGTCGACCGAAGGGGAAGGACAATTTTCAGACAGGGTGACAAAAATGGTATCTGTATTTTGGGCTGAATAATTTACTGATTGACCTGTACCAAGACCATTACTCCATGAATAAGTATACACACCATTTCCGCCTGTTCCATTAGCACTTAAATTAATAGGTGCACCCGGACAAATTATAGCAGGAGCGGTTATACTCACAAATGACAATGGTGATGGCTCATCAATAATTACAGTAGTATCAGCGGTACAGCCAGTACCATTTTGACCACTTGCAAGCACGATATCATATGAATTTGCATATAAATTATTGAAGTTCGTTCCATTTTGAAAAGTAACCCCTCCATCAATGGAGTAAGAATTTGCCATTGGTGAATTAACGACAATCACACCAGTATTAGTAGTATAACAATTTGCATCTGTTAAAGCAACATTAATTGGCAATGATATAATTGAAACATCTACATAAGCTGATAAGGTACAAGTTGCACTATCTATACGGTACTCATAAGAACCAGGCATCATGGTACTTGGATCAACAGGCATGGAAATTGGAGCGCCAGTTGGATCAAACCAATTACCAGTGTTCATTGGTGTTCCAGCTAGGTGATTAAATAAATCTTCTGGCAATCCACCAAAACAAAAGCTAACCATTGTATCTAATCCTGGATCAATGAGTGGCCCAATAAAAACCACCACATCATCTGTAGTTATACAATCAGGATGACCTGTTGGATAAGTTGTTAGCGTATATGTTGTTTGAACCGGTGGGTTCACAGTCGGGTTCACATCAGTTGGACTACTAACTATATCCGCCACTGGTGTCCAATTAAAATTGTATCCACCATAACAATCGGCGGTAATTCCTTGAGGTTGGTTACTCGGAAATCCGATTACCCCATCAGAATATACCAAACTTCCGTCAGGTGCATACAAATAGATTTCACACTCTCCGACAAAATTTCCAGTATTATTAAAATCTAAGGTTATAATTTCACCATTTGTCACCGGTAATGATATCCATATTGAATCAACAGGTGGTCCTGGATAATTAACTGTACCACCCGCAACAGTGGTCACATCAATCGTATTTCCATTCCAAGAATCACCAAAAGTATCATACAATAATAATTGATAAGTACAAGGGTCATTCGTTGGTCCTATTACTACTGGTAAACCACCACAAAGCGTGGTATCAGGTCCTGCAGAAATGAATGTCAAATCCTCAACGGTAATTGTCACTGAAGTATCGTATGCACATCCAAAATCATTGACAGCATAATAGGTATAAGTATAGGCACCAGCAACAGTTGGGGCCACAGTAATTGAATTAAAATCTGAAGAATTTGCAGTAATGTATGGACTCGTCATATCCCAATAAGAAGAATCGGCACCACTACCAATATCTGGTGTAAAAACAGTCGCCGGCGGGTATAAAGCAGGATCAAAATTAATTGACCAACCAGGAAGAGAACCATCATCTGCTCCCCATAAATCAGTAAATAACAAATTCCACGTTCCATTGATCGGACAACCATCTAAAGCGCCAAAACCTAATGGATCAACTGGTAAATAATTTCCTGCAGGCACGGAATTTCCTCCAGTTGCGTTCGGCACTGTGTTTCCGTTACCAATTGCTTGAACCCAAGTTTCAGTTGAAGTGGCATCAAAACAATAAGTCCAAGGAACTCCAAAGGTAGCTGGGTCATTACAATCGATAATACCTTGCTCAGGATCACCTAAATTGACACCACCACCACCTTGTTGGTGTAAGGTCATGATTTGACCCGTTGGACATTGAACTTGTAATACAAAATCTCCAATAAAAGAATGTTCTATATCAACACAAACACTAAACACATCTGGATTAGCATTGTCTAAAATTATATTTGAAAACCCTGTTATCACTAAAGGAGTTGCTTGAACTACACCCGTTAAATCTTCCATACAGTTGTCCGCGTCTTGCACATTCAAAGGAAAACCTGACCATGTTTGTTCGTAGAAGTCTGGCAGTGCATTTAACATAATGGATTCACCGATACAGAGGGTGGTATCTGAAGGAAAAGGGTCAAATGAAGGGTAGGTAGAAACATAAACACGAATATCAGTCGCGTTTGTGTTTGTACAACCATTATCATCTAACACTGACAATTGAACCACATATTCTCCTGGGTTTGTAAAAAAGTGCGTGACTTGACCTGCAGTCAATAAAGTATCATTATCAGAACCATCTTGCCATTGCCAAATCCAATTCTGAATGGTAAAAAGTCCACTTGGACCTGCTGTTGAGCCATTATCCTGAAAGGTAATTACCTCACCAACACAAATTGCGATTGAATCACCAGTTGCATTATCAGCATTGACTATCATTCCACTAGCAGTTGGTGGATCACAAGGTGTTTCGCAAGAAACTGTAAAAGCATAATCACCAACCCCTTGGTCATTTGAATTAAACTCAATGGTTAAACATCCATTTCCTCCTGGATTCAAAGCCAAGTTGGCTCCAAAAACATCACCTGCAGTTAAATCTCCTGCATAGTAAGTCCCTAATGTGTATGTTGGATCAGCAGTTGCTGCGTTATAAATTGTAATATTATCGGCATTTGTCGTGTTGGGTACCCCACTCGTATTGGTGCCATTTAATGTAAAAACAGTCCAAACCAAAGAAATATAATCGCCAGGTGTACTCGGACAAATGGTGATTGTTTGACTTTCATTATTACTGTAGGGCCCACCAGCACCACCACCACCAGAATCAAGAATAGTCGCCTGACACGTTGATTCATTGGTATTTGTGCCCATTATGTATTGGGCTTGGCCAAATGCTACAGTGGAAAAAAGCATTGATCCAATTATAATAATCAGGTATTTCATGATACTAAGATAACAGTTTTATAGAATAAAGACGTTACATTTTACTATCAGTTGCCAATATTTTGTTAGAAATTTACCAAGAAACAAATTCCAAGTTATAATTTTGGTATTTGATGATGCATACTGCAATATTTTCTTTGCCATCCATAGGGGTAACAGATGAGAATTTAAATTTGTTTTGTACCAACTCTAATTGATGCTTTTCTAGATAATTACCAAAGTTTTCACCATACAAATACAAGGCACTTAAAAAGTAAAACCCAACATCAAAGCCCTGCACACCAGACACCTCAGGATCAACTCCATATTTTTTTCGGTACACCGTATTTAAATTATTCACTGCCGTTGTATTTTCATTTAAAAATCGATAAGATGCATAATGTTGATTCGTTCTCATTCGGTGTTTTAAATCTATATCATCAATTTTATTCCAATCTTCTAACCCAAAAACAATTACTTTTAAGTTTTTTGCGTAGGTATTTGAGTTTAAAAAATTATTTAATTGCGTAAAAACAGAAGTCACAAACTTCACATCAGTGGAAGGTACAATAACTATATTAACCGTATCTTTTCTTAATTTATAAGAAAATTCTTTTCCACTACTTGAAACCATATTAATTTCAATCAAGGTTGTGGTGTTCGTTTCTGGTGGTTTAACAGCTGCATTATATCGCAATTTTGAGTGCTCATACAAAGCCATATCAGAATCAAGATTTGGTTTTACTATTGCAATGTGGTATTGACTATAGTTTTCAATAATAAAATCAATCATACCGTCCATTTGAGACATGTGCGACCCAGTAGTTTTATAGATAAAAGGATTGCGGTATAACACTTGATTTGTAGTATTTACGGGTAAAACCATTGGTATTTTGTGTGCTTTACAAAACTTTCCTGCAATTTCAATTGACTCAGAAAAGAATGGACCAACAATCATGTCCATGTCATCAAATTCATTTTTTCTTAAAATCTCTTTTACGGTATTGGTATCCCTCTTTGTGTCGTAAACATATAATTGTACACTAAGTCCTGCTTTTGACAAGGAATCTGCAGCCAATAAAAAACCATGATAAAAATCGGTAGCAATAGCTGTAATTGGATATAATTTTTCAATTTCACCAATTTTAATTGGTTTGTTCATATAAGACTTATTTACCTCCATCATTAAAGGCAGCATTAAGGCTATTTTATAAACAGGTTTTTTTATGATGGCTTTCGAGCCAAAAGGTTTAGGAGTAAATATAAAATTCGTGTCAATTTGGTTGGCATTAATTTGATAATTCACTTTTTTAACAGGTACTAAAATGACATCTCCTACTTTTAAATTTTCAACAGACTGGGAATTTAATTTTCTAATGGCATCTGCTGTCACCATGTATCTTTTTGCAATGGCGTACAAGGTTTCATGTGCCAATACAACATGCTTTACTATGCTGTCTTCTTTTAAGCCTTCCAACTCGTTTTTTGGTCCAACCACAGGGTCATCCAACAAGGCTTCTTTGGATCCATTATCAATAAGCTCACCGTTTAGTTTAGGCACAATAATTACTTGACCAATGGCTATATCACTTTCCTTTAATGAAGGGTTTATATTTTTTAATGAAGCAACATTTGTATTGTAGCGTGCTGCAATTCTATACAAAGTCTCCCCTTTCAAAACTACGTGATTTTGATAATACTTTTTGTTATTATAAGGGATAGGAATTAATAATTTCTGACCAACTTGAAGCCCGTTTTCTATTCCTTGGTTTGCATTCGTAATTTCTTCAATCGTCACATTGAACTTTTTATGAATCCCATACAAAGTTTGTTTTTTTTCTACATAATGAACGAAATATTTTTTTCCCTCAATAGTTTCTACGCTTTGTTGTGAAAAGCCTGCAAGACTTAAACTGATTAAAATTACTAGTAATATTTGCTTCATTCCCATTCTATAGTTGCTGGTGGCTTAGAACTTATATCATAGGTCACCCTATTTATTCCTTTTACGCCATTAATTATCTTATTTGATATCTCTGCTAAAAACTCGTAAGGCAAATGTACCCAGTCTGCTGTCATTCCATCTGTTGATTCAACTGCTCTTAGTGCCACAGCATTTTCATAAGTTCTTTCATCTCCCATTACACCAACGGACTGAACTGGTAATAACATAACACCTGCTTGCCATACTTTGTCATATAACTCCCATTTTTTCAAGCCATTAATAAAGATATGATCTACTTCTTGCAAAATCCGTACCTTTTCTCTTGTAACGTCTCCGAGAATTCTAATACCCAGTCCAGGACCAGGGAAAGGGTGACGGCCAATAATGATTTCTGGAATAGAGAGTGACCGCCCTACTCTTCTCACTTCGTCTTTAAATAATAAACGCAACGGCTCTACCACTTCTAACTTCATGAAATCAGGTAAACCACCCACATTATGGTGTGATTTTATTGTTGCAGAAGGTCCTCCAGTTGCAGAAACCGACTCAATAACGTCAGGATAAATAGTCCCTTGTCCTAGCCATTTTGCACCTTCAACTTGATGTGATTCTTCATCAAAAACTTCAATGAACATACCACCAATTATTTTTCTTTTCTTTTCAGGATCGCTTTCACCAGCTAATGCCTTGTAAAATCTATCAGAAGCATCCACCCCTTTAACATTTAACCCTAAACCTTTATACGATTCGAGTACAGTTTCAAACTCTCCTTTTCTTAATAATCCATTGTCTACAAAAATGCAATGTAAATTACTTCCAATTGCCTTGTTTAATAAAAATGCAGCGACCGAAGAATCGACTCCTCCAGAAAGACCCATGATTACTTTATCATTTCCAAGTTTTTCCTTCAATGCTTTTACGGTAGACCCCACAAAAGCATCCGGTGTCCAATCTTGTGAACACTTACAAATCTCGACAATGAAATTTTTAAGTAATTTTTGACCATCTAAACTATGGTAAACTTCTGGATGAAATTGAATTCCAAAAGTATCTTCATTTTTTATTTTAAATCCAGCAAATTCAACATCATGTGTACTACAAATTTTTTCAAAATCAGCAGGTAATGTTGCTATGGTATCGCCGTGACTCATCCAAACTTGAGAATTGGGCGCTACCCCTTTTAACAAATTTGTATCGCTCACAAAATTCAAGTTTGCTCTTCCGTACTCCCTGGTATTAGAAGGCATTACTTCTCCTCCAAAATTTTGAGCTAAATATTGCGCACCAAAACAAACACCTAACAAAGGCGTTTTACCTTTATATTTTTCAACTTGAGGCTTGGGAGACTTTTCATCTCTAACAGAAAATGGACTTCCAGACAAAATAACACCCTTCACTGATTCATTCAAATCAGGTGCTTTATTCCAAGGATGAATTTCACAATAAACATTAAGCTCTCGTAATCTTCTTGCAATTAACTGCGTATACTGAGAACCAAAATCAAGGATTAAAATTGTTTCTTTCATTGGGCAAAGATAAAAGAAGTATCACATTTGCGAACTTAATTTTATCTAAAATAATAAAGGATTATTAACAAATAATAAAAAGCGATTTGATTTAGCTATCAAATGTCAAGATTATGGTCCAACCAATCTACTAAATTGTCTTTTTGTGGCTTCCCATAAAATTCATTTAAATAAGCTGTTATTTCTTTTACTTTATCATCTTTTGATTTATCTGCTCCTTCAGCAATTATTATCTGAATTTCAGACTTCAACAATTTTAAATCTGGAAATATTGGTGTAAATTCAGCCAATTTTTCTCCTGAAGCTTCATCCATATACCACAATGACATTTCTAGTTGCTCAACTGGAATTAATTCATTGTCAATTTTAAAAATGTTATCTCTTTCCAAAATCACTTTGTTTCCAATAAAAGGTAATTTTTTACGAATTACTTCATCATTATAAGTATAGGATAAGTAAAAAAAGCTTTTCTCATTCTGAGGATATGACTTTTCACTAATTTCAAGTGCTAACTTCTCCAATACTAAATAATTACCTGAGAAGTGATTTTGAAGGTCAATTTTATTGATTAAGGCTCCTGAACGAGAAGCTATATTATTAGTTGCTGGCAATACAATAGCATTTCCTTTTTTAGCTTCTGACAATACACAACGGCCTTTAAATTTATTAATTATTGCGGCTCTTGCTTGTGCAGTACTGAACTTAATAGGTGTTCCGTCGACATAAGCATCACCTTGCTTCATGTCTGATTTGGTTTTTACAAACGTTATCTTACCATTTACACGAATTACTTTATAACTGTTTTCAGTAAGTGATTTCAGAGATTCTTGTTGATTCATCATTGAAAAAGCTCCGAATCCAAAAAGAGCAATTGCAATTAGGTTTAATTTTGTTTTCATGGTCATCATTATTTAAAATTAATATTTTTCTCTATGGTCAGCGAAAACTCTTGTTCCAACCAAGCATTTAAGTTTTCTTTTTGAGGTTTTCCATAAAACTCATTTACAAAAGTAGTCACCTCATCAATTTGTTTATCTTTCGATAATTTTTGAACACCTTCAAGCAATACCGATACTTCAACTTTTAACGTTTCTTGATTTGGAAATACAGGGACAAAGGCATTCATTTTTTGTACTTTTTCTCCATTTCTATAGTACAATATCATTTCCGTTTCAAATGTTGGGATTTTTTTTCCATCAATTTCAAACAACATGTTTTCGTCAATTATTACTGTTTGCCCTTTGCTTTCAATTTTCTTGGCAATTTTCTCTCCTTGATAATTGTATGTAATGTAAAAAAAGTGGGTTTCATCTAAAGGAAAAGACTCTTTACCGAATTTGGCTTTTGTTGGACCAATAAAAACACAGGTATCAGCAAAAAAATTGATAACGTCCAAATGGTTAATTAAGGTACTGCCGCCAGCTCTGGGCTCAATATTACTTGTAGCAGGTAATACAATTGCTTTTCCTTTCGGACTCGGTTGAAGAATATACCTTCCTCTAATCTCATTAACAATTGCAGCCCTGTCTCTATGTGTAGAAAATTCTATTGGTGTACCTTCAATATAAATACCACCTGTTTTTAAATCTGCACCGGATTTTACAAAATAAATTTTACCATTTACTTTGATTATTTTAAACGCAATTGTTTTATATGTTTTAACCGGCACAGAACGCTGATTAGAAACCACCAATACGAACACCAGCAGTAACCCAATTATATTTATCAACTTTTTCATAACTATACCATATTAACAAAAGTCATTCCAAATCTACCTTTAACGATAATAACTGCAATTTTAACTTTTCAAGTTTCTCCATCACTTCTAGATTTAATGGCAGTATTTGGTTTTTATTATTCAATTCTTTTTTTGCACCATCCAAAGTAAAACCCTTAAGTTTAACTAATTGATAAATTTTTTCGAAATTTTTTATATCATTAGGCGTAAACATTCTATTTCCTTTTTTATTCTTTTTTGGTTTTATCACAGAAAATTCTTTTTCCCAAAACCGAATTAATGAAGCATTTACATTAAACATTTCGGCTACTTCACCAATGGAATAATACAATTTAGTCAACTCAATATTTGCAATATGCATAATATCAAAGATAAAGAATTTCGTTGGAATCTCAATATTTTTGTAATTCAAATAACATAAACACCTGTATAAAAACATATTACGTTTTAATATTTTAACTTTTTAAACCTGCATTATAATAATTGATATGAATTTATGTGGTCAAACAAAGAAATGTGAACAAAAGTCTGCAATATTTTAACTGAATTGCGATAAGTTTAAATAATTTTGTGCTTCAAATTCCTCCAATATGTCCACATATAAATTTAGGGTATTATTAGACAATGCTGAACAAGAAGAAATATTCAGAGACATTGAAATAGATGGCGAAGATAATTTTGAAAATTTTTATCAAAAAATAATTGGATCATTCTTTTTTCAAGGAGACCAAATGGCATCTTTTTACGTGAGTAATGCCGACTGGGATAAGGGTGAAGAAATTGGTTTATTTGAAATTGAATCAGGCGATTCTTTTGAACCATATCATTTAATGCAAGGATCTAAAATTAAAGACTTTGTAAATAAAGATGATCAAAGATTTATTTTAGTTTATGATTTTTTAAAAATGTGGATTTTCTTAATTGAATTGATTCATATTGATGAATTAGCAAACTTAGCAGCACCTGAAATCATCCTTTCAATTGGTATCGCACCAAGAGAGGAATCGAGAGCGGTTGATTTTGGATTACCTTCAACCGATTCGGGAGATGATTTTGGATTAGGAAATGATTTTGACGATATTTTTTCAGAGTTTGAAGACGAAGAAGATTTTGAAGGATTTGATAATATAGACGATTACGACATTTAAAATGTTTGAAAAAGACCCCATAGGAAAAGCCATTCACGAGTTTGAAAAAAAAGAAAAACTCGAAGATATTATAGTGCATTCTGATTTGTGCGAAGATGACTTTATGAGTGTTCCCTATCTTTTTCGAAGTTATGAAGAAATGCCTCCCATTGAAAAAATGGCCTTAGATTTATGTAAAGGTACTATATTAGATGTTGGATCTGGGGCTGGCTGTCACAGTAAATATTTAGTAGAACAAAAAATGGACGTCACAGCAATTGACACTTCTGCAGGCGCGATTAACCATCTCACCACATCAAAAATAAAGGCATTGAACATTGATTTCTTTCAATTAAAAGAAGTTAAATATGACACCATATTAATGCTCATGAATGGCATTGGAATTGCTGGAAAACTCGATAAGCTAAGTCACTTTCTTGCACATGCGAAATCACTATTAAATCATAATGGTCAAATTATTTGTGACTCAACCGACATTCAATATTTGTATGAAGATGAAGAAGGCGGCACTTGGATTGATTTGAATAGTAATTATTATGGTGAAATGGAATTTCAAATGACCTATAAAAATGTAAAATCCGATTGGTTTGATTGGCTATATGTTGACTTTGATACCTTGACTAAGGTTGCAGAAAAAATTGGATTAAAAACTGAAAAATTGGTTGATTCTGAAAACAACCAATACCTTGTAAAATTAACGGGCATATGAAAGCAATTAAATATTTCATCACTTTCACCTTTTTATTTTTAATCCTCCAAAGCTGCTCTACTAAACCAAAAATTCAAGAAGCTGAGAGCGACAATGCTTTGTTGTGGCAAGTGAGCAAAAAAGGATTTAAAGACGCTTATATATTTGGCACCATGCACATGATTGAAGTTGAATATTATGATTTCACTAAAAACTTGGAGACAATTATTTTAAATAGTGATGCCGTCATCATGGAGTTAGACGGTATGCCTAATGCCATTCAAGCCATTATGTTATTAAAGTTGAAAAACGGCACACTTGCTGATTACTTCTCACCTGAAGATTGGATAAAATTGAAACAATTTTATGAAAAAGAATTCGGCCTTTCAGAATCAAAATTTTTAGCCACTTACAATAGTTTTAAACCTTTCTTTTTATTTCAATCAATGACACAATCTTTTTTTGAAGGAGAAACTGAGTCTTACGACATGAATATAATGGACTTGGCAAATAAAAATGAAATCCCGATTATTGGGCTTGAAACATTTCAAGATCAAATTGGCTTTTTTGATGCCATACCAAGTAAAGAAATGTCAAATATAGTCATGGAAAGTCTTGAATCATTTGAAAAAGACAAACTTGAATTTAAAAAATTACAAAAGCTATACGCCACTGAAAACATTGGTGAAATGATGCCATTAATGAAAGAACAATCACCTGAATTTTTAAAATTTGAAGATTTGTTTTTGACTAATAGAAATAAAAATTGGATTCCTAAATTAATAGAAGCTTTTCATTCCAAAAGCTGTTTCGTGGCAGTGGGTGCGGCACATTTATTTGAAGAAAACGGCATCTTGAATCTACTTAGGCAAGAAGGTTTTACGATTAAGCCCATCAAAAAATAAATCAATTTATTTAATAATTTGATTATTTTAGCTTCTTAAACAATATTTTAAAAAAATTATGACAATTATCATGCTTTGAGGTGGTTTAATTCATTTTTAATTTTTCCCTGCTTAGTTATTTTTGTCGCAAATTAAATTTGTTATGCAAATTATATTCTTATTAATTACAGTAAGTACGTCATTGGCATTGTTTTTTTTAATTTCCTTTATTTGGGCAAATAGAAAAGGGCAATTCGAAGACACTTATGGTCCTGCGGTAAGAATGTTATTTGATGATGAAGAAAAAACCAAAAAGGATAAATAATGGAATCAGAAAAATTTTATTACGACAATAAAATTGTCAAGTATTTTTTAATTGCTACTGCTGCTTGGGGAATTACCGGAATGCTCGTTGGATTAACAGTGGCACTTGAGTTAGTATGGCCATCAATGAATATTACGAGTTGGTTGAGTTTTGGTAGGTTAAGACCCTTGCATACCAATGCAGTAATTTTTGCATTTGTTGGTAATGGTATTTTCACCGGTGTGTATTATTCTATGCAACGCTTACTTAAAACCAGGATGTTCTCTGATAAATTGAGTTATATCAATTTTTGGGGTTGGCAATTAATCATAGTTGCGGCTGTGATTTCACTTCCTTTGGGTTACAATACTTCAAATGAATATGCTGAGTTAGAATGGCCAATTGATATCGCCATTACTTTACTTTGGGTAGTTTTTGGAATTAACATGATTGGAACCATTATCGTGAGAAGAGTGAAGCACATGTATGTTGCTATTTGGTTTTATATCGCAACATTTGTGACCGTTGCGGTATTGCATATATTCAGGTCTTTTGAACTTCCATATTCTTGGTTTAATTCATATCCTGCCTTTGCAGGGGTGCAAGATGCCTTGGTTCAATGGTGGTATGGTCATAATGCTGTGGCATTTTTCTTAACCACACCATACTTAGGTTTAATGTATTATTTTGTTCCTAAAGCAGCAAACAGACCGGTGTATTCTTATCGATTATCGATTATTCACTTTTGGTCATTAATTTTTATTTATATCTGGGCTGGGCCTCACCATTTATTGTACACTGCATTACCTGATTGGGCTCAATCATTAGGTGTGGCTTTTTCTATTATGCTATTATTCCCTTCATGGGGTGGTATGCTAAATGGCTTGTTGACATTAAGAGGTGTTTGGGACAAAGTGAGAGATAGCGCTGTACTTAAATTTATGGTTGTAGCCATTACTTGTTATGGTATGGCCACTTTTGAAGGACCAATGTTATCATTAAAAAATGTAAGTTGGATTGCACACTATACTGATTGGATTCCTGCACACGTTCATATTGGTGGACTTGGTTGGAATGGAATGTTAACATTTGGTATGATGTATTGGTTGGTACCAAAAATGTGGAAAACAGAACTTTATTCAAAATCACTCGCGAACACACACTTTTGGATTGCAACTTTAGGAATATTGTTATGGGCCATTCCAATGTATTGGGCAGGATTTACACAAAGTTTAATGTGGAAAGATTTTAATCCAGATGGCACTTTAACGCACCCTAACTTTTTAGAAACTGTTACGCAATTAAGACCATTTTACATGATGCGTGCATTGGGAGGACTTTTATACATCACTGGTGTTATATTAATGGCGTATAACTTGTTCAAAACAGCAAAAGTAGGAAACTTTATTGCAGATGAAGCAGATGCAGCTCCAGCACTAATTAACCCTAAAAAAGGCAATAAAGGTGAGCATTGGCACTCTTGGCTTGAAAGACGTCCGATTCAATTTGTTGGATTGGCTTTAGTCGCCATTTTAATTGGTGGAATCATTGAAATTATTCCTACCATGATGGTGAGCTCAAATGTACCTACAATTAGCACAGTTAAACCTTATACACCTTTAGAATTAGAAGGTCAAGACATATACATTAGAGAGGGTTGTAATAATTGTCACACCCAAATGGTTCGTCCTTTTAGAGATGAAGTTTTAAGATATGGTGGTTCAGAAGGTTCCCCTTCAAAAGGCGGAGAGTTTGTTTATGCACACCCACATTTATGGGGTTCTAAAAGAACGGGTCCAGACTTGGGTAAATCAGGTAAAGGTAATGCGTATAACAGAGGAGAATCTTGGCATTACAAACACATGATTGATCCTAGAATTGTTTCAGAAGGTTCAATTATGCCGGCTTATCCATATTTAACTCAGCCTTTGGATTATTCAAACTTAAAAAGTAAAATAAGCACTTTAAGAAAATTGGGGGTTCCTTATCCAGAAGGATTTGAAGAACAAGCCGAAGCTTTGTTGATGACACAAGCAGAGGAAATTTACCAAGCAATTATCAGTCAAGATGCTGAAATTAAAATGGCAAATCCACAAATGGAATTAATTGCTTTAATTGCTTACCTAGAAAGATTAGGTTCGGATGCAACCAAAACACTAACTACTGATATTCAAGTTCAATAAACTAATATTATGTTAAAATATATAAAAGGTCATTTAACTTCAATTGATGGAATTGAAATTTATCCCATCATTTCACTCATCATATTTTTCGCCTTTTTTGTGGGCCTAATATGGTACATCATAAGGTTAGATAAGAATAAAATAAAAGAATTAGAAAAAATGCCTCTTAATGAGGACTAAACAAAACGATATGAAATTGATAAACACGTTAAAGTCTGGTTTAATTTTGAGTTGTTTGAGTGTATTCGCCATCAATGGAAATACCCAAGAAGTTTTACCAAAAAACATTGAGCCAGTTGCATTACCCATATACGAACAGTTGGGTATCAGTCCAACAATTTTATTTGGCATTATGCTAGCCATCTCTATTTTATTAGTGGTAGCATTAATCACTATGCTCAATATAACAAAAAACGTTTACTTTTTTAAGCGCATGAAAAATGGTGAAAAACTAAAAGCATTACTTGTACTATTGGGCTTTAGTTTTTTCGCTTCAGCGGCTTCTACTGAAGCCACAATTGAACCTAATTATTTAGTTTCTTTTCCTGATAGTGCTTTCTGGGCATTTGTAGTTTTTGATGTCATTGTGTTAATGATTATGCTGTATTTTGTTGGTTTAATTAAAGGAACAATGGTGGAATATGCACCAGATAAAAAACCGAGTAAAATTTGGAAAAGGTGGAATAAAACCCTTACGAATCCAGTGGCAATAGAAGATGAAGACACTATTTTACTTGATCATGACTATGATGGTATTAAAGAGCTTGATAATGATTTGCCGCCATGGTGGAAATATGGTTTTTACATCACGATAGTTTGGGCTGTAGGATATTTAGCTGTTTATCATGTTTTCAAAGTGGGTGATTTGCAAGAAGCAGAATATGTTGCTGAAATTAAGCAACAAGAAAAAGAAGTAGCAGCATATAAAGCATTAAATCCAGATTTAGTAACAGAAGAAACGGTTACATTACTTACAGAAGGAAGTGATTTAGCGAAAGGAAAACAAGTTTTCGAAGCCAATTGTGTTGCTTGTCATGCCAGCAATGGTGGAGGTGGAATTGGCCCGAATTTGACCGATAAAAACTGGATATACAATGGAGACATCAAAGGAGTTTTTCATACGGTTTCAGAAGGAGCCAATAATGGAATGGCAGCATGGAAAGATTTATTAAGTGGAGATAAAATACAAGCAGTTTCTAGTTATATTCTTTCAATGCCATTAGCAGAAGGTGGAAAAGAACCTCAAGGTGATAATATCTTTGAATAAATACAATGGAAACAAACAGCCCAAAACAAGACGAATCTTTTAGAGATGCAATTGCAACTGTCGACAAGGATGGAAAAAGAGTATGGGTTTTTGCAAAAAAAATTAAAGGAAAATGGTTTAATAAGCGACAGTTTTTTGGATATGCCTTATTAGTTTTCCTTTTTGTTGCGCCTTTCATTAAAATCAAAGGAGAACCATTAATCATGCTCAACATATTACAACGTAAATTTGTAATATTTGGCAAAGTTTTTTGGCCAGAAGATTCACATCTTTTTGCCATAGGCATGATGGCTTTTGTCATCTTGATTATTGTATTTACCGTGGTATTTGGTCGGTTATTTTGTGGTTGGGCATGTCCGCAAACAATTTTTCTAGAACTCATCTTTAGAAGAATTGAATTTTGGATTGATGGAGACTGGAACCAACAAAAAAAACTAGACAAACAAGCCTGGAACTTCGAAAAAATAAGAAAAAGAGTAATGAAATGGGCGATTTATTGGATCATTTCATTTTTAATTGCAAATACCTTCCTTGCTTATATAATTGGAATAGATGAATTGTTTAACATTATCACTGACTCTCCAAAAAATCATTTAGGTGGATTAATTTCTCTATTTATTTTTACAACTGTGTTTTTTGCAGTTTTCACTTGGTTTCGAGAACAAGTTTGTATCGCAGTTTGCCCTTACGGTAGACTTCAAGGTGTGCTTTTAGATGAAAACTCTATTTTAGTTGCTTATGATTATCAAAGAGGAGAAAGAGAAAAAGGTCGTTCAAAATTTAAGAAAAACGAAGACCGTGCCGAATTAGGAAAAGGTGATTGCATTGATTGCCATCAGTGTGTGCATGTTTGTCCCACCGGTATTGACATAAGAAATGGTACACAATTAGAATGTGTAAACTGTACTGCATGTATGGATGCTTGTGACACAATTATGGAAGGTGTAGGCCTAGAAAAAGGATTGATTCGATATGACTCAGAAGCGGGTATAAAAACAGGTGACAAATATTCACTTTCGGGAAGAGCGAAAGCATATATTATATTAATGGTTGGAATTTTAACCTTATTAGTTGTATTATTGGTGACAAGAGCCGATATTGAAGTTAATTTCTTAAGGGAACGTGGTACCTCCTATCAAAAAACGGGAGAGAATGAATATGCAAATATTTACAATTTGCACTTGATTAATAAAACACAAGACTCAATACCTATTCATTTGAAAGTGGAGGAACACAATGCGAGTATTGAAATTATTGGAGGCCCAATTATGTTAGGACCTGGCGTACAAACTAAAAGAAAAACCTTAATAAAAATGGGGTTATCAGATTTAAAAGGCACAAAAACACCGATTGTAATCGGGATATATAATGAGGATAAAAAAATTGAAACTGTTTCAATTAGCTTTAGTGGACCAGGATTTTAAAGCATTAAACTTATGAAATTTAATTGGGGACATGGTATTACATTGGCAATTTTAGCTTTTATGAGCTTCATTATATACATTGTAATACAAACTTTTCAGCTCAATGCCGATTTGGTACAAGACGATTTTTATGAAGCAGAAATACATTATGATGAAAGTAAAAAAGCGAGAGAGAATTATTCGAATTTGAATGAACCTATTCTTATTACTCAAAAACCAGAAGGAATTATTTTTGAATTTCCAAAATCATTAAAAAATATCAACGGATCCATCTTGTTTTATAGAAGGGATAATAAAAGTTTAGACAAAACATTTACAATAAAACTCAATGCTTTTCATCAACAAACTTTGGAATATGCAAACTTTCAAATTGGCGTTTATGATATAAAAATCAATTTTATTAATAATGGAAAAGCATATTCTTATCAAGAAAAAATAGCTTTTTAGTGTTATTGTCTGCCTTTATATTAGGATTAGCTGGTAGTATACATTGCATTGGCATGTGTGGTCCTATTGCCTTAATGATTCCAACTGGCAAAAACAACAATAAGTTAATCAGTATTCTGTTTTATTCTTTCGGAAAACTGCTCACCTACCTTTTAATTGGTAGTTTATTTGGTCTGATTGTCAACAGTATTAAAAATTTTAATTTTCAAGCTGGCCTTTCAATTATCAGCGGTATAATTTTAATTTTATTTGCACTATTACCTAAATTATTAGCCAAACTGGAACAAAAAGGCTATGTACTTTTTTCAGGTATTTTAAAGTTCAAATCAAAACTTACCAAAGCACTTGACAAAAATAAATTAGAATTTAGTTTTTATATTGGCTTTTTAAATGGATTTATTCCTTGTGCCATGGTCTATAGCGCAGCGATAGCGGCCTTCGCCCAAAGCTCTTTTATTGAAAGTGTTGGCTTTATGTTATTTTTTGGACTGGGTACTATCCCCTTAATGATACTTTTTTACTTTATGGCTCAAGGTATTAAATCTAAATTGATGAAATACACTAAAACTTTTCAAACACTTGCCTTATTGGGGGTCGGATTATTTTTAATTTGGAGAGGCTATTCTCACTACAACGAAGCCATTCCCAGCTTAAAAGAAGGGGCTATTTTCAAACTCTGCTTACCTTTCCAATAATTTTTCCAGCTTCTTGCCTTTAATATTCGTACTCAAGGTAACTAACAACACAACCGAAATAGAACTCAAAGGCATTAAAATTGCCGCTACTAAAGGTTGTAAATTACCGGTTATAGCAAATGATAAACCAACCAG
>CBDUKB010000007.1:0-29674 GCA_965367695.1 uncultured Putridiphycobacter sp. | reverse complement strand
ATCATTGAATTTATCGACCATTCTCCTCGCAAAGTCCAATTTTATCACTTTGTGGTATGACATTTTAACGTTTTTATTATGTCTTTTCAAGTTTGAGGCTAACAAGGCTTCTTCATGCATGTTTTTACCCCCTTCATCATTCTCGTTTAACCATAAATCAGGATGCTTCTTTTCTATATCATAAGGCATCAACCCAGCAAACATTGCATTTCTGGCATATTGCGTTGCAGTAGGCAAAATAGAATAGAACAACTCTTCTGAAGCCACATTAAAATACTCACTGATTAATGGTTGTAATATTTTCCATTGATCAAATCTTAAGTTATCGATTACAATTAAAAAAACAGGTTCTTTACCTACCGAATCAAAAACTCTTTTTTGTAAGATATTGTGTGACATGATTGGTGCTTCGGTTTCTCCCGAAACCCAATCTTCATAATTATTTTCAACATACTTACAAAACTGAGTATTGGCATCCCGTTTTTGCATATTAAAAACCTCTTCCATCCCATTATCTCCTGATGCCTCTAATTTTACTTCCCAGTTCACAAGCGTTTTATAGACTTCTTTCCACTCTTCAAAATCAAGCCGATCATTTAAGCGCATACCAATTTGTCGGAATTCAGTTTGATAGTCAGATGTGTTTTTTTGACTGACCAGCTCTTTGGTGTTCAAGTTTTTCTTCAGCGATAACAATATTTGATTTGGATTCACAGGCTTAATCAAGTAATCAGAAATCTGTCCACCAATCGCTTCTTCCATAATGTGCTCTTCTTCACTTTTCGTGATCATGATTACTGGTACTTGTGGATTCGACTCTTTAATTAATGCCAAAGTTTCTAGTCCACTATAACCAGGCATATTTTCATCTAAAAAAATAATATCGAAGTGCGTATGCTTTGCCATTTCAACAGCATCTCGGCCATTATTGGAAGTCTCGACTTGATAACCTTTTTGCTCTAAAAATAAAATATGTGGTTTTAAAAGGTCTATTTCGTCATCTGCCCATAATATTCTTGCTTCCATATTGTTCTTTTTGTTAATTTTGAATTGCTAAATTTAATAATAATTGATTTGTCTAACTCTACAATAAATAAACTTAAAATCATAAACGACCCCGTTCACGGTTTTATTACAATTCAAAACGAATTAATTTACGATTTAATTGAACACCCATATTTTCAAAGACTCAGAAGGATAAAACAGCTTGGCTTGTCGCACTTAGTTTATCCAGGTGCTAATCACACGCGTTTTCACCATGCATTGGGTGCTATGCATTTAATGTTTAAAGCTTTAAGTACATTAGAAAGAAAAGGAGTTGCAATTAGTGCTGAAGAACAAAATGGCGCTATGATTGCGATATTACTCCATGACATTGGACATGGGCCTTTTTCACATACACTGGAGCATACCATTCTTAAACAAATACACCATGAAGATGTATCAATCCTTTTCATCGAAAGGTTAAATATTGAATTTGATGGAAAATTAGATTTGGCAATTTCAATTTTTAAGGATGAATACCACAAACCATTTCTTCACCAACTGGTATCAAGTCAACTAGACATGGACAGACTAGACTACCTGCAAAGAGATAGTTATTTTACTGGTGTTTCGGAAGGGATAATCGGCAGCGAACGCATTATCAAAATGTTAGATGTTAAAAATGGTGAACTGGTGATTACAGAAAAAGGTATATATTCAATTGAAAGTTTCATCAGCTCGAGACGCATCATGTATTGGCAAGTATATATGCATAAAACAGTTGTTTCCTCTGAATATTTATTGAGAAACACCTTAAAAAGAGCCAAAGAACTTTTTATGAAAGGAGAAGAATTATTTGCTTCACCATGTCTAAAAATCTTTCTTGAAAAAAATTATTCATTGCAAGATTTTAAGGAAAATAAAAAGTTATTAACTGATTTTGCCATGATTGATGATGCGGATATAATTGTAGCAATTAAAGTATGGCAATCTCATCCTGACATTATATTGAGTACTTTAAGTAAAAATATAGTTTCAAGAAAATTATTTAAGACCGAAATTAGAAAAAAACCTTTTACTGCAGAAAGAATAAAAAAAGAAACTGCAAAAATAAAGGCTAAATACAAATTAAAAGATGAAGAAGTACCTTACTTTTTAATCACAGACAAACTTAGCAACAGTGCTTACACAGAGGATTATAAGCAAATAAAAATATTAGACCGATTAGGCAATGTTACTGAATTAAGTATCGCTTCAGACAATTTCAATATTGCTGCACTTTCTTCACCAGTTGAAAAATATTTTATGTGTTATGAAGTTAGCTAATCAAAGTTAGTGTTAATAACTCAATAGCAAAAACATGGGGTAAGTGCACGACTTTAAGAACGAATTATTATTTTTGACACAATGGAATTTTCAGCAGCACAAATTGCGGGTATTTTAGAAGGTGAAATCGTTGGTGATCCAAACCAATTGATTACTGGTTTATCTAAAATTGAAGAGGGTAAAATAGGTACCTTATCTTTTTTATCTAATCCCAAATACGAAGCATACATCTATCAAACAGATGCATCAATTGTAATTGTAAATAACACATTTCAACCAACGGAAGCGCTTAAACCGACTTGTACTTTAATTAAAGTAGCAGATGCTTATGCCTGTTTTGCAAAGTTATTGGATTTGTATAATCAAGCAATTGAAAAACCTGCACGAATAGAAAGCCAAGCATACATAGCTACTTCAGCCAAAATAGGCGAAGCAGTTTATGTTGGGAATTTTGCTTACCTTGATGAAAATGTTGAGATTGGTGATGGCAGTAAAATATATGCTAATGTGGTGATTGGAGAAAATGTGAAGATTGGGAAAAACGTAAAAATTTTTCCGAATGTGACCATTTATAGAGATTGTATTGTACAAGATAACTGTACCATTCATGCAGGAGCTGTAATTGGAGCGGACGGTTTTGGATTTGCTCCAAATAGCGAAAATAATTATCAAAAAGTTCCACAAATTGGGAATGTTATATTAGAATCCCACGTTGAAATTGGTGCAAATACTTGTGTAGACCGTGCAACTTTAGGCTCAACAATTATAAAAAGAGGAGTAAAACTCGACAACATGGTTCAAATTGGCCACAATGTTGAAGTTGGTGAGAATACAGTGATTGCTGCCCAAACAGGAATTGCCGGTTCGGCAAAGCTTGGTAAAAATATGATGGTTGGTGGACAAGTTGGAATTGTTGGCCATATTCATTTGGCTAATGGAACTTTGATAGGCGCACAAGCCGGTGTTCCAAAAACAATAAAAAAAGAAGGCACTACATTATTAGGCTCTCCAGCTTATGATGCGGATGATTATAAAAAATCTTATATGGGCTTTAGAAGGTTACCACAAATTATGGACCGTCTAAGACAAGTAGAAGAGGAATTAAAACAATTAAAAGAAAGTAAATGAGCGAAAAGCAATGCACTTTAAAAGCTGCTATCGAATTTAATGGCGTAGGATTACACACTGGAGAAGCAGTGAAAATGATTATTCAACCAGCTCCAGATAATCATGGCTATAAATTTCAAAGAATTGATCTTGATAAACAACCTTTAATCAAGGCAGATGTTGACAATGTAATTTCAACAGATAGAGGAACTACATTGGAGCAAAATGGTGCCAAAGTATATACAACCGAGCACATTCTAGCGGCATTATATGCTATGCAAATTGACAATGCATTGATTCAAGTGGATGCACCCGAGATTCCAATCATGGATGGAAGTGCAAAATTATTTGTAGATGCTATTGATAAAACAGGAAAAATTGAGCAAGACGCACTCAGAGATTATTTTGAATTAGATGAAAATTTGAAATGGGAAGATGTTGATAAAGAAATTGAATTTTTAGCCATTCCCGACAAAGAGTATCGTGTTACGGTAATGGTAGATTATCGCTCACCGGTTTTAGGTACCCAGCATGCAAGCATGTTTAATATCAGCGATTTTAAAAATGAAATTGCCCCATGCAGAACTTTTGTATTTTTAAGAGAATTGGAATTCTTAGCTAAAAATGGTCTGATTAAAGGTGGTGATTTAGACAATGCAATTGTCTTAGTTGAAAGAGAAAACATCAATAAAAGTGAATTAAATAAATTAGCAAAACTACTTGGTAAAGAAAGTTTAGAAATTGCAGTTGAAGGGATTGGTGTTTTAAATAGCACCAAGTTAAAATTCGAAAATGAACCTGCACGTCATAAACTACTCGACATAGTTGGAGATTTAGCCTTGGTTGGTAAACCAATTAAAGCACACATATTGGCTGCTCGTCCTGGCCATTCAGGCAATGTGAGATTTGCAAAAGTGCTTAAAGAACAAATTAAAAAACAAGCGAAGCAAGGTAAAAAGTTTGATGTAACCAAAGCTCCATTATTTGACACTGTTGCGATTGAAAAAATGTTGCCACACCGCTACCCATTTTTATTGGTAGATAAAGTAATGGAAATCACTGAAAATTCAATTATTGGTGTAAAAAACATCACCATGAATGAGCCACAATTCACGGGTCACTTCCCAGGAAACCCAGTCTTTCCTGGAGTACTTCAAATTGAGGCTATGGCGCAAGTAGGCGGTATATTTGCCTTAAACCAAGTAGAAGAACCACATTTATACTCCACCTATTTTATGAAGATAGATAAAGTTAAATTTAAGCAAATGGTTCGACCAGGTGACACCTTGGTATTTGAATTAAATTTATTGTCTCCAATTAGAAGAGGATTAGTAAATATGGGAGGCGTTGCTTATGTAAATGGTTTGCCAGTTATGGAAGCCGAAATGCTCGCTCAAGTGGTAAAAGATAAGTCGGAATGATAAGTAAATTAGCAAATATTGACGAAAGTGCCCTCATTGGTGAAAATGTGAAAATTGCTAGTTTCTCAACCATTTATAATGATGTTGAAATTGGAGATGGAACTGACATTGGTCCCAATGTGACCATTTATCCAGGAGCAAGAATTGGAAAAAATTGTAAAATATTTCCTGGAGCTGTCATTTCTGCAATTCCTCAAGACTTAAAATTTAAAGGAGAATACTCGACAACCGAAATAGGTGACGGGACAGTAATTCGTGAAGGGGTTACCATTCACAGAGGAACTGTTGATAGAAATAAAACAGTAATCGGCAAGAACTGCTTATTAATGTGTTATGTTCATATTGGCCACGACTGTCTACTTGGTGACAATGTAGTTATTGCAAACACATCCAACATTGCAGGGCATTGTACAATTGACGATCATGCAATTATTGAAGGAATGGTTGGGGTTCAACAATTTGTAAATATTGGTGCTCATGCCTTTGTGGCAGGAATGTCGAGAGTTAGAAAAGATGTACCACCCTATATTAGAGTTGCTCGAGAACCACTTTCATATGCTGGTGTAAATTCAATTGGATTAAGAAGAAGAGGATTAGATGATGACGCAGTTAAAGAAATAGAATCTATTTATAGAATTTTGTTTGTAATGAATAATTCTATTTCAAAGGGAATTATTCAAATTGAAGAAGAAATCCAAGATTCAAAATATAAAAAGGAAGTAATTGATTTTATTCAAAGATCAGATAAAGGAATAATAAAAGGATTAATTTAAAAAAAGAACATGGCAGATAGCACATCAGACATCAAGAATGGATTATGTATGAAGTTTAAAGATAAACTTTACACTGTTACAGAATTTCAACATGTAAAACCAGGTAAAGGACCAGCATTTGTGAGAACAAAGTTGAGAAATATTGAAACAGGAAAAATTATTGACAATACATTTTCAGCAGGTCACAAAATAGACGTTGTAAGAATTGAAACAAGATCTTATCAGTATTTATATGCTGAAGGGGATGGTTTTCATTTTATGAATAACGAAACTTACGAGCAAGTTTTCATTGATGGAAACATGGTTGAGAAAAAAGAATTTTTGAAAGAAGGAATTTTAGTTACTATTGTATTCCATGCAGAAGAAGAATTGCCTTTAACTGTTGAATTACCAGACTTTATTGAGTCAGTTGTAACTTACACTGAACCTGGTATTAAAGGCGATACAGCAACCAACACTATGAAACCAGCAACTATTGATACAGGAGCGGAAATCAAAGTTCCATTATTCATTGATATTGGTGATAAAATTAAAGTAGATACTAGAAATAGCGTTTACTCTGAAAGAATAAAAAGTTAAGGTGAATTTCATTTTAAACAAAAGCATTCATTTTTAAGTGAGTGCTTTTTTTATGGAAAAAATTTATTATAAATATCGCACAGGAACAAGGCAGTCGCCTATTTGTTTGGTTTTTTTACATGAAGGTTTAGGAAGTACACTGACTTGGGGAAATTATCCAAATATTATTGGCCAAAACACGGGGTTAAACACTTTGGTTTATGACCGAGCAGGCTATGGGCAATCTTCAGGAAACTTGCTCAATAGACCTTTAAACTATTTAAATTTAGCTGCGGCAGAACTGCATCAATTATTAATTGACTTAAAAATTCAAAAAGTTATTTTATATGGTCATTCAGACGGTGGTTCGATTGCTTTAGATTTTGCTGCTAAATATCCTAAAATGGTTCATGGAATAATCACCGAAGCTGCACATGTGATGGTGGAAAAAATCACTATAGCAGGAATTGAACTCGCACTTAAAGCATATCAATTAAATAAATTTAAAGGATTACAAAAATTTCATCAAAAAGATTACCGAGCAATATTTGAAGCTTGGAGTAAAACATGGTTAAACCCAAAATTTAAATATTGGAATTTATTAGAAGAATTAACACTTATTAATTCTCCAAAATTAGTTATTCAAGGAACTGATGACCAATATGGAACATTAAAACAAGTAGAATTAATAACTACATTAAGCAAAGGAAACTCAATTACATTTATACCAAAATGCGGTCATTCACCGTTTAAAGAAGAAACAGAACTAGTAAGCCAAAAAGTAATTGATTTTATAAAGGAAGTAATAAATTAATGGAACAAAAAATTCAAATAAATAAAACCGCCGTTTACCATACTTTTGGTGATGCGGAAAAGGCAGACACCATTATTTTTGCCTTGCATGGGTACGGTCAATTAGCTAAATTTTTCATTCGAAAGTTTCAAACCATGTCTGAAAATTTTTTTATTGTTGTACCAGAAGGTTTTCACCGTTTTTATTTAAATGGCACTTCAGGTCGCGTTGGTGCGTCATGGATGACCAAAGAAAATAGAGAAGATGATATTAAGGATTATATAAATTACTTAAATCAATTGTGGGAACAAATAAAGGTTGTACATTCCTTTGAACAAAAAATATTATTAGGTTTCTCTCAAGGAGGAGCAACTGCTGCTCGTTGGCTAAACTTAGGCAATTTTCAAGCTGATAAATTTATTCTTTGGGCAGGGGTTTTCCCGCCCGACATGGAACAAAATTGGACAAGTACATTTGAAAAATCAAGTAATATTTTTGTGGTTGGTGATGAAGATCCTTACTTTTCGGCTGATAAAATTTCAAAACACATAGAACTTTTAAAATCGGAAATACCAAATTTCACTAACTTTACTTTTAAAGGAGCACACACAATAGATATAGATACACTTAAAAAAATATGTCAATGAAAATAGTTTTTTTCTTCACCCTATTATTTGTTTCTTTCAATGGCTTCAGTCAATATGACATGGAAGAAAATGAAAAAGATACTGTTCCAAAAGAAAAGAAATTCAACACCTTTGAACTTCAAAAAAAAATTAGTGTGGGCAGTTCCCTTAATTTACTTTTGGGTACTTATACATTCGTGTATGTAGCACCACAAATTGGATACGATATATATCCAAAAATAAATGTCGGTCTTCAAGGCATGTATCAATACACAAGGTTTAATTATTCAGGAGTCATAGAATATGCGAACGTTTTTGGAGGTGGTGTCTATCTGCGTTATCGACCAATTGATCGTTTGGTGTTAGAAACTAGCTTTAATAGATACAATATTAAATATGGAGCAAACTACACAACAAGCACATCTAAATTGAATGCAAATAGTTGGATGGCAGGAATTGGTTATGCAAGGCCTTTGGGTGAAAAAGCTTTTGCTAATTTTCTTATATCTTATGATATATTAAACCATGAAAATAATCCAGAACCTATTATTTTTAGCTTTAACAACTTTAATTTATTTTATAAGTTTGGTATAATTTTGTATCCATTTAACTAGGCACGCCCATCATCATACAACGAGTACTGCCCCCTCCTACTCTTTCAATAATTGAAATATTTGTTTGAACAATTTCGGAATACTTTTTAATAATATTTAGTTGCTTTTCACTAAATGAATGATAAGCGGTTCTGCTCATCAAAAGTTTTGACTCCCCTATTTTATTAATCACTTCTAAACAATTCCCTGCAAAACTGTTTAACTGATTAAAAGACAATTCAACAATTTCTTTTCCAGATTCGATTAGCTTGTTTTTAACCATATTTCTTTCAATTTGATTGTCGATACAATCCAAACAAATAATGGCGTATTTTTTTGCTACAGACATAATTACATTGGTGTGATAAATTGGAACTCCATTCATATCAAAAGCACCGAAATAGAATCCTTGTAATTGATTAATATTACAAAATTCTGTAAACAAAGCTTCATTTGTTCTATCAGATTCTACCGCATAAGCAATGTTATTGTCAAAATCAAAAACCATTGAACCTGTACTTTCAAGAAATTTTTGTTCTTTTTCAAAATGACTCCAATCAATTAATTCAGTTATTTTAAATTTATCAACTATGGTATCAATTATTTCTTTGCGTCTTTCTCCCCTCCTACTAGCAGAATACATAGGAAAAATAAATGCTTTTTTGTTCGGCATCAATGCCATCCAGTTATTAAAAAATACGGCATCAGGTAAATTACTTTTTTGTGAATCTTCAAATACTACTACATCTATTTGATGTTTTTCCAATATTAAAACCATCTCGTCAAACTCTAGCATGGCTTTTTGTTTAATAAATTCCGGCGCATCATTGACTTCATTTTGAAATGGATTCGTATTTTTAGTGGAAATATTATATCCAAAATTATTTGGACGTAACATTAAAACTGTATGGACTCCTTTAAACATTTTTTTCTACTTAAAAATTTCTTAATTATATCAACCTTATTATTCACAAGTTGTAATTATTCAGATGGAAAATTACCTAAAAAATTGGATAATGAGCAAAAAAAAGTAGAGAAGATTGAATCATTAACAATTAATAAGCAACAAGATACTCTAATTGAAAGTAACGTTCAAGAACCTGATTCATTAGAACTTTCAATCATCAATGCAGGCTTAATCGATATACAAACATTAGATCCAAGCATTCTAGTAGACCTGAAATATTCAAGTACAGATAATTTTATGAACAAGAATGTTTACGGTAAGTTAAAAAAGGCTTATTTACAAGCAGATGTGGCGGCAAGCTTAGTACTTGCACAACAATTTTTAAAATCTCAAGATTCCAGTTTAACATTGTTGGTATACGACGCGGTCAGGCCTCGATCTGTACAGCAGTATATGTGGGATTATTTGGATTTACCAATCAATGAAAAAATTAAATTCGTATCTAATCCAAAAAACGGTTCTATTCATAATTTTGGCTCGGCCGTAGATTTAACCATTGCAAAAAATGATGGCACAGCACTTGACATGGGAGCTAAATATGATGAAATTGAAAAAATAGCTTATCCTCGTTTGGAAGCTACCTTTCTTGCTGCAGGTGAATTGACTGAAGCACAAATTAACAATAGAAAACTCCTCAGAAAAGTAATGAAACATGCTCATTTCACTGGAATTTCAACAGAATGGTGGCATTTTAACCGTTACTCAAGGTCAGTTGCCAAAACGAAATATACAATCATTGAATGAATTATTCTCGGATAATTTTTCCAGTTGGCGTTTCATAAAATTGAAAAACCAAATCAATAATTTTAGGCATTTCATATTTGCTTAATACCTTTTTTAAATTTGCCTTAATTTCCGTTAAATCCATTACATGCATAGATTCAATTTTTAATACAACTTGCTCCCCCAATTCCTCATGATAAGATTTTGTAATGTAAAACCTGTTCTCATTCAGTATGCCATGAATTTTATCTTCTATCACTTCTGGATGAATTTTAATGCCTCCCGAATTGATAACAAAATCTTTCCTGCCCTTCCAATCAAATGTATATGCATCTATTAACGCTACAATGTCATTCGTCTCCATCCCATCAATTTCTAAATGTTGTGCAGAAATCACGAGGCAACTTTCAGCATTAGTACTGAATTTAACCCCAGGCAAAGCATTAAAATTTGTCTTTTCTTTCAATATTTTTTTTAATGCAACATGACTAATGGTTTCTGACATGCCAAATGTGGCATAACAGGAATTTTTCAAACTCGCAATCGTATTGGCTAAACTTTTTGGAACAGCTGCCCCTCCAATAATTACTGTTTTAATTTTCTCAAATTCTTTTCTACTTGCAGGCTTGGCTAGTATTGTACTCACTTGATATGGAACAAAAGCAGCGAAGTCAATCGGAAAAGGTAAACTTTGTATTAACGGATTACTGCTGACAGGTCCAACAACCAAGGTCATATTATGTACAATTGCCCTGACCACTTGCATCATACCTGCCACAAAACCAACGGGTAAATTAAGTAAAAGCGATTGATTTTCATTAAATGCGAAAAACCTGCCAGTGGCCAAAGCCGAAGCTTTCATATGTTTTTTTTCAAGCTGTACAATTTTAGGTGGCCCTGTAGACCCTGATGTTTTTAAGGTAATTGTGTTTTCCGCATCATACCATAATTTAACAAATGCTAACACTTCCTCTCGGAGTGAGATTCCAATTTTAGGTAGAAAAATAATTTTGTTATACATGATAATGGTATGTATTTTGCAATCACAATACTGATACAAATTTATTAAGTTATAATTATAAAGACATGAAAAAGAACATCACATTTATTTTTACCATCACATTTTTAGCATTAATTGGTTTCGCTTTTACAAATCAAAAAGAAGAAACTATGTTAACAGATGTGGAAACCGTTGAAGGTATTCAATTTTTTAAAGGCACTTGGGAAGAAGCACTCACTAAAGCAAAAACTGAAAATAAAATCATATTTTTAGATGCCTATGCCGCTTGGTGTGGACCATGTAAAATTATGGCTAAAAAATATTTTACAAAAGAAAATGTAGGTTCATTTTATAATGATCATTTTATCAATTTTAAAATGGACATGGAAAAAAACTCAGAAGGACCAAGATTGGCAAGAAAATATAAATTGACCGCTTACCCAACCTTATATTTTGTTGATGGGGACGAAAATATTTTACACCAATCTGTTGGCATGTTAAATGACAAGTCACTGGTAATATTGGGTCAAACAGTATTAGAGTAATTCTGATTATTTCAAAATTACCCTTGCCATTTCACGTGTCTTTTGGGTTAAAATAGTTGTTTTACTCGCCGTTAATCTTTCAATGGTTTCTTCATTAAAGTGACGGATTGTGAGCAATTGAAGCCCTTCATTATAGCGAACTTTATATGTGTTGGTAAAACTATCGACCAAGTTTTTAAGATCATGTTTTGCATCAATTAAAAAAGAAAAGCTAATTGCAGAATTTTGCATGAGGTTTACCCTGATGTGAAGTTTTGCAAGAATTGCAAAAATTTCAGTTAAGTGATCTTCCGCAACAAAAGAAAAATCTCTGGGGGTCAATGAAACAAGTAATTGGTTTTCCTTAAAAATATAACTGGGTACATCTTCATCATACTTTGTTGAAGCTTGTATAACCGTTCCAGGATTTTTTGGATTTAAAAAAGACTTTATATACAAAGGTATATCTTTATTTTGAAGCGGTTGAATAGTTTTTGGATGGATAACAGATGCACCGTAATAAGCCAATTCTACCGCTTCTTTGAAGGATATTTTTTTCAACAAAACTGTTCCATTAAAATATCTAGGGTCAGCATTTAACATACCTGGTACATCTTTCCAAATGGTTACGTCTTTTGCATTTCCTATGTAAGCAAAAATAGCGGCAGTAAAATCAGATCCTTCTCTACCTAACGTAGTACTCATGCCTTCATCAGTCTGTCCAATAAATCCTTGTGTGACAATTATATTATTTTTTTTAAAAATTGGAATTACCTTTTCAATATAAGCCTGTGTTGTTAAATCCCATTTAACACGTGCTTCACGATACAAATTGCTCGTCTTAATTATTTCTCTTGCATCCAACCATTGGGAATCCTTTCTCGTGGATTGCAAATAACCGGCAACAATGACTGTAGACATTAGCTCGCCGAAAGGCACAATTTGGTCGTATTCAAAATTATAATTTTGCGAAGGTTTTTGATTCAATCGCATTTCAAAATTGTGATAGATACTTTGTTTTTTTTCTTCAAACACTGCAGAATCTAATCCCAACGTTTCCGTAATTTGGTCATGGAAAAGTTTAAAATTTTCAAATAGGGATTTTAATTTTTCTTGTTGATTCCAATATGCATTTACTATATCTTCTAGTAAATTAGTCATTTTACCCATGGCCGAAACTACCACAATCGTTTGTTGGTTTGGAAAAAGTCCAATTATTTTCGAAACATTCTGAATTGCGTTTGCATCCTTTACAGATGCGCCACCAAATTTAAATACATGCATTGTTTAATTCTTAAGTCACAAAATTAATGGTATTTTTGTTGAAACAAAACCTTTATTTTGCAAAGTAAGCTTCATTTACCACTAAAAACAGTGAATGCGTTAAAAAATCATGATTTTTTATCCAAAACCTATGCTCAGTTAAATAAAGATTTAAATGGTTTAGTGGACACAAAGCTAATGGTAGACGAGCGTCTAGCGGAAGAACCATTATATGGATTGATTCATCAATTATCTCCTTTGGTTAAAGAATTGATAGCAAATAATAAATTAGCACAATTCATTTACAGTATTGATTTAAAAGAAGCTACCTATAAAAGTTACCTGCTAGACAAAATCACATTCAATGATTTTCTAACTCATATCATCATTCGAGCCGCTCAAAAAGTCTATTTGAGAACATATTTTAAATCCTTGTAAACTCAATTCTTAAAAGTAAGCCATTAATTTAGTTATTTTAAGCATTTAGTTGAATAGAATTTTTAAATTTGTACTTCAATTTTACTGAATAAAAAACAATGGATAAATTCACTTTTATTGGAAATGCAGACGTAAATGCAATTGACGATTTATACAAGCGATATCAAAACGACCCTAGTTCAATTGATCAAGATTGGATTAAGTTTTTCGAAGGGTTTGATTTTGCAAAAACTGATTTTGAAACAGGAGAAGTTCCTGAAAATTTCAAAAAAGAATTTAAGGTTATTAATTTAATTAATGCGTATAGAAATAGAGGTCATTTATTCACAAAAACCAATCCGGTACGCCAAAGAAGAACTTACAGTCCTACTTTAGATATTGAAAATTTCGGACTAGAGCAAAGTGATTTAAATACTGTTTTTCAAGCAGGTGAAGAAATAAAAATCGGAGCTGCAACTTTGCAGAAAATTGTTGACCACCTCAAAGCAACATATTGTCAATCGATTGGTATTGAATTTGTTTACATGAGAGATCCTGAGCGTTTAGCTTGGTTTAAAAATAGTATTGAATTAACCAACCGTCCACAATACAGCGCGGATGAAAAAATTAGAATCCTAAAAAAACTTAATCAAGCTACTGGTTTTGAGCAGTTTTTACAAAAAAAATATGTGGGTCAAAAACGTTTTTCCATAGAAGGTGGAGAAGCATTGATACCAGGTTTAGATAAAATTATTTCTAAGGGAGCTGATGAAGGTGTGGAAGAAGTAATTGTCGGCATGGCACATAGGGGGCGATTAAATACATTAATCAACATTTTTCAAAAACAACCGAAAGATATTTTTTGCGAGTTTGACGGAAAAGAATTTGATGATGAAGACGAGGATTTTGATGGGGATGTAAAATATCACTTAGGTTTTTCAACTGATATTACCACTGATACTGGTAAAAAAGTTCATTTAACTCTATCGCCAAACCCATCTCACTTAGAAGCTGTTGACCCTGTAGTACAAGGTATGGCGAGGGCCAGAATTGACCACGTTTTACATGATGAAAATAAAATAGTTCCCATTTTAATTCACGGTGATGCAGCTGTTGCTGGTCAAGGTGTGGTTTACGAAGTGACTCAAATGGCTCAATTAGATGGGTACAGGACCGGTGGAACCATTCATATTGTTGTCAATAATCAAGTAGGATTTACTACAAACTACATTGATGCAAGATCAAGTACCTACTGTACGGACGTTTTTAAAACTACTTTATGTCCAGTTTTCCATGTCAATGGAGATGATGTTGAAGCTGTAGTGCAAGTAATGGAAATAGCTTTGGCTTACCGTCAAAAGTTTAACCGAGATGTAGTGATTGACTTGTTATGCTATAGAAAATATGGACATAACGAAGGTGATGAACCTAAATTTACCCAACCAAAATTATATAAGGCAATTGCTAATCATCCAAATCCAAAAGACATTTACTTAAAGTCTTTATTAAATGAAGGTATTGTAGACCAAGCACAAGCAAATGCTATTGATGAAGACGTATATAATCATTTAGATGAAAATTATACAGCTGCTAAAGAAATGAATAAGACCATTGTCAGAAATTTCTTGTCTGATGTTTGGGATGGTTACCGTTATGGAAAAGTGGCTGATTTTGAAAGTGAAATTGATACAAGTGTTCCTTTAAATGAACTTAAAAAGATAGCAGATAAAGTAGCCTCTTTACCGGAAGGAAAGAATTATTTTAGGAAGATTAAAAAACTTTTCAACGATCGTAAAACCATGTTAAAAGACGATCGTTTAGATTGGGGATTGGCTGAAAATATCGCTTACGCTTCCTTATTAAACGAAAAACATCCAGTTCGTGTTAGTGGACAAGATGTAGAAAGAGGAACTTTCTCTCACCGTCACGCAGTTGTAATTACTGAAGATACTGAGGAAGAAATCATTCCCCTTAATTTAATTTCAAAGGACCAAGCAGAATTTACCATATACAATTCCTTACTTTCTGAATATGCAGTACTAGGTTTTGAATATGGCTACTCATTGGTTACACCAAATGCTTTAACAATTTGGGAAGCACAGTTTGGCGACTTTTATAATGGTGCCCAAATTATGGTCGACCAATTCATTACTGCAGGTGAAGATAAATGGAGAGTGCAAAGTGGATTAACATTACTACTTCCTCATGGATACGAAGGTCAAGGTGGTGAGCATTCAAGTGGACGATTGGAAAGATTTTTACAAGCAACAGCTGAATTGAATATTCAGATTTGTAATACCACTACCCCAGCCAACCATTTCCATTTATTGAGAAGACAATTGAAAAGAGAATTTAGAAAACCATTGGTTGTTTTTTCTCCAAAAAATTTACTGCGTCACCCTGATGCAACATCAAAATTAGAAGAATTGGCTAATGGGCAGTTTATGCCGGTAATGGATGATGTTGAAGCGGACCCTAAAACAGTGGACACCATTGTACTATGTTCAGGTAAGTTTTATTACGAAATCAAATCTGAAGCGAAAGAAAGAGGCGTCAAAAACGCCGCATTTATTCGTTTAGAGCAATTATATCCTTTACCTAAAAAGCAAATTGACGAAGCGATTAGTCGTTATCCAAAAGCCAAGAAATATATTTGGGCACAGGAAGAACCATACAATATGGGCGCAGCAATGCACATTTATATGCGCATGAAAAGAGATGAGTTTAAAATCATAGCGCGTTCAGCTTCAGCTGCTCCAGCAACGGGGTCAAGTCAAACTCATAAAAAGAGATTAGCCGCATTGTACAACAGCTTGTTTGATGCAATTAGTGAATAAAATATTAAAGAATACTAATAAACAATAGAATGGCAGTATTAGAAATGAAAGTACCATCACCAGGTGAATCAATTTCAGAAGTTGAAATTGCACAATGGTTAGTTGAAGATGGAGATTATGTTGAAAAAGACCAAGCAATTGCAGAAGTAGATTCTGACAAAGCGACCCTTGAATTACCTGCGGAAGAAAGTGGTGTAATTACATTAAAAGCAGAGGAAGGTGATGCCGTTGCCGTTGGTGCTGTAGTATGTTTAATCGACATGGATGCACCAAAGCCTGCAGGCATGGACAAAAAACCGGAAACTGTTGCACCTGTTGCTGAAAATAAAAAGGAAGTAGCAAAGCCTGCACCTACTCCAGCACCTAACCCAAATCCTGCTCCAGTAAAAAGTGAATCTTATGCTGCCGGACATCCTTCCGTAGCTGCTAAGAAAATAATGGATGAAAATAATGTTTCAGCCAAACAAGTAAATGCAACTGGAAAAGATGGTAGAATTACCAAACAAGATGTTGTGGCTGCTATGGCTGCTGGATTCTCTTCAAACGACGCACAAGGTTGGGGCGGAACAAGAGAAACTAAAAATGAAAAAATGTCAATGATGCGTCGTAAGATTGCGGAAAGATTGGTGTCGGTGAAAAATGAAACTGCCATGCTAACTACTTTCAACGAGGTAGACATGAAACCAATCATGGACATTAGAACAAAATATAAGAAGTTCTTTGCTGAACACCATGAAGTAAATTTAGGATTCATGTCTTTCTTTACCAAAGCAGTGACAGAAGCATTGAACTTATTCCCTTCTGTAAACGGACAAATTGAAGGAAAAGAAATGATTTTACACGACTATGCCGATATCGGTATTGCAGTTTCTTCTCCAAAAGGTTTAATGGTTCCTGTAGTAAGAAATGCTGAGCAAATGAGCTTGGCAGAAATTGAAAAAGAAATCAAAAGATTGGCGATTAAAGCCAGAGATGGAAAAATTACTCCAGATGAAATGACAGGTGGTACTTTTACCATTACTAATGGTGGTGTATTTGGCTCTATGCTGTCAACACCAATTATTAACCCTCCACAGTCTGCTATTTTAGGAATGCACAACATTGTTGAACGACCTGTTGTGGTGAATGGAGAAATTGTGGTGCGACCAATCATGTATTTGGCACTGTCATACGATCATAGAATTATTGATGGTAAGGAATCTGTTTCTTTCTTAGTGAAAGTTAAAGAGATGTTAGAAAATCCAGAAAAAATGTTGTTTGGTTCTAAAGATCCAATTCAAGTTTTATTAGGATTGTAAGTAAAAAAATATAAAAAATAAAAAAGTCCAAACAGTTTTGTTTGGACTTTTTTTATGCGCAATCGTACTTTTAGAAAATGATTGTATATTAAAGTTTATGTTTTTTCAATTTCTCATTGAAATCACTATATTTGAGTGTTATCTAAATCTAAAATTATGAAAAAAATATTATCCATTGGAGCAAGTTTACTCCTTTTAGTATTTATTGCTGGTTCTTGTGCCACTTCAAATGATGTTGCCTCTAACAAATTGATTCAAAAAAGAAAGCATTTAAAAGGTTACCATATTTCAACCAAGCAATCTTTGTTTAAAAAATCAAATAAAACACAAGAAGCTGAAGACTTTTTAGTGATGAAGGACATTAAAAATGAAGAAGCTTTAAAATTTGATAGAGAACTAAGACAGGACAATTATCAAGTCGTTGAATTGGATGAAAACATTGCCATTCACGATTCAAAAGTGATGGAAAATCAAATTCATGCAATTGAAGCGAAGCCAAAGAAAAGAAGTGAAACAACTAACCAAAACTCAAGTTCGAATGAGATTTCTTTGGCCAATAACAATCAAACGACTTCAAAAAAGGCCTTGAAAAAAATCATCAAGAACAAGAAAAAAACGAGTGACAAATCTGAAAACTCAGCTGATGACCTTTTAATAATTTTAATCATTCTTTGTTTTATTATCCCGCCAATTGCAGTAGGAATTAAAACTAATTGGGACATTACCAAATTATTAATTTCAATTTTATTGACTGTTTTCTTTTGGTTACCAGGGATAATTTATGCCTTATTAGTGGTGTTAGATGTCATATAGCTAGACAATAAAAATTATTTTAAAAGGGAGATCATTAAATGGTCTCCTTTTTTATTTTACCCTGTCTGGGTTGTCTCCCATAAATGCTTTCCAAGTACCTGACTTAGTTTTATTATGTAAGCCTACTCCACCTTGAAAATGATGACAAACTGCTGCTGCCAATCCATCAGTCGCATCTAAATATTTTGGCATTTCTTTCATATTTAAAAGCCTCATTAACATGGCAGCGACTTGCTCCTTTGAGGAATTTCCACTTCCTGTAATCGATTGTTTAATTTTTTTTGGGGCATATTCTTCAAAGGGAATGTTACGGTTTAATGCCGCAGCGATAGACACACCTTGGGCTCGACCTAATTTAAGCATGGATTGTACATTCTTACCAAAAAACGGTGCTTCAATAGCCATCACGTCAGGTTTGTATTCCACAATTAATTGATCCACTCTTTCAAAAATTCTTTTTAACTTATCGGGATGGTCCTTGATTTTACTCAAATGAATGACACCAAAACTCAACAATTTTAAGGTTTTACCACTCACCAATATCACTCCATATCCCATTACCGAAGTCCCTGGATCAATCCCTAAAATAACTTGATTTTTTTGTAATGCCAATTTATAAATTTTTGGGTGAAATGATTTCTTTTAAACGACCAGAAAAACGACCAAAATGAGCTGAAGAAGTAACGTCGAATTCAATAATGGCCATGCATCCTGTACTTAAGATGACCGCATTCCCCGTATAGTAATCTATCAATTCCGAGATACCAAAATTATGACCAACAACCAGTGTTGTTTTCGCTGTCACTAAATTGTTAATGACCTCGTTAATTGCTGTTGAACTCGCCAAATAAAGTGTTTTATCAAAGGACACATCTTCTATCTGAAGCTGTTTATTCACAATTTTGGTACTTTCTTTTGTTCTAGCAGCTGCAGAAGAAATTATTTTTTCAATGCCTTGATTTTTTAGAAACTTTCCTATTTTCTTACATTGCTTCTCTCCTTTTTTATTTAATGAACGATCAAAATCCTTCTGATTTTCAACGGCTTGCTCAGCCTTTCCATGTCTTAGTAAAAATAATTTCATAAAATATCTACTTTATCCCAACCCAAAGATAATCAAATCCGTTTATACAGATGATATTTCCTTGATATCGGTTATGGGTTATCCATATTGAGGTGAATAACACTTCTTACTCAAACATTCCGGCTTTCTTAATTGAAAGTCGGTTGTTTTTTTGTAAATTTAAGTAAATGGTAAATCAAGCACTCATAGATTTATGTAAAAAAAACGACCGTAAAGCACAAGAAAAGCTTTATGAGTGGTGTTATGTAAAGTTGATGCCCATGTGTGCAAGGTACCATAGAAACGAAGAAGATGCTAGGCATGTACTGAATATCAGCTTTGTGAAAATCTGTAAAAACCTTGACAAATTAGCAGATAATTCGCCTTTCGAGGCTTGGGCAAGAAGAATTGTCAGAAATACCATCATTGACGAATTCAGAAAAACAAAGAATTATTTAAAATTGATTGAAACCAAAGAGTTTGAACGAGAATTAGAAATAAAGTCTCCCATGGTAGAAAATACTGTTTGGAGCAAATTAGAGACAGATGTCCTCATGGGCATGTTAAAAAAATTACCAGACGTTTCTAGAAAAGTATTCAACTTATATGTGATTGATGGTTATACACACAAAGAAATTGGTGGGCTATTGTCAATATCTGATGGTACTTCTAAATGGCATTTATCAAATGCGAGAAAAAAGCTTCAAATCATGGTTGCGGCATTAAGAGATTCTGAAAATAATAGGATGTGGGCGAATGGATAAGCGGTTTAAAAATATAGAATCAGAATTGAATTATACAATTAATTCAGCCGATATTGAGGCTGCTTTCAGTCAAATGGATGCCTTATCACTCGATCAAGCTTTTGTAGATGCAAGTAATCAAACTTCAAACACTTATCAAGCTGCATATTGGGATGAATACTTAGTGAATGAAAAAACTTTTGCTCAAGATGCTAACTTCCAAGACGCCGCTAATGCCACAAAGTTAAATTATCAACCTTACTTTTGGAATGCTGCAGAAATGGCATTGATAAATGAAGGCTTACACTTCGAATACAAATCAACTTATTGGAATGAGGCAGCACAGTTGTTACATAAAACAGAAAGGACCGCATTTTTTAAAAAATGGATTGGCATTGCATCCCTCCTGTTAATGGTGGCATTTGCAGGTAATTTATTAATGAATACCAACCATGGTCACATTGAAAAATATTCATCACGTACACTCGACGCAAATAAAATTACACTTCGAAAAGGAAAATTATTCCACTTTAATGCTAAAAATGGAATCAGAACTACAGAGGTGATTAAGAATAACTCAGTTGAGGAAGTTGAAAAACAAACCTCAACACCACCTGTGAATGCGGGGAAACAAAATAAACGCATTGTAAATAATAAAGCGATTGTTGAACAAACAGTTCCAGTTGAATCCAACACAAAAATTCCTTTAGCTATGAAGAGTATGAAAGAAACATACAATTCACAAGTTGCTGATAATTACATCATAAAAGCAAGAACGAAAACAAATGACCTGGCGCTGTTACACAGTCAAACACCTCCTTCAATCCAGGAAAATAATGATGTAAGGCCTTTTGACAATTCATTGATAAAAATTATTACCCCAGTTGATAAAAACCGCACCAGTATTGCATTGCAAGGGTTGGTTGGCTTAGGGAATACGCCTGAACAAAACTTGGCCCTCAACAAGCGTTACGGATTAAATTTACTTTTAAGTAGACCCATTGGTAAAAGAAAATCATTTGAGATTATGTTTCAAACCGGATTTGATTACGAAGCTTTAGAAAATTATACGGTGGGTACTATTCGAAAAGAGCATTTTATTTCTGGAGAAAATAGAAAAGTCGGGAATTATCTCGAGTTTAAAAATATCATTAAATGGCAAAGTGCATTGCTTGGTAGCTTTAAAATCAATAAAAAATTTAAAATTATAAGTGGTTTAGCTTTTGACCAATATGTTACTTCCCAAATAAAAGTCAAACAAACTATTAATAACGAAACAAGCACAAGTGTATATCAATGGGGTAGAAATAATGATCAGTTTAAATTACAAGACTTTCAGTTAATCAATGCGATAGCTTATCGTGTATCTCCTTCATTTAGTGCTAATTTAATGTCTGAATACGGACTTACATCAAAAGAAACTAACAAGCATAATAAAAACCTATCATTAAGTATAGGACTTACCTACCACTTACTCAACTAATGAAAAACTTTACCTTCTTCTTCACCCTTCTATTGATTTTTTCTGCCTGCAAAAAAATTGAGCCCAACTATGTCCCTCAAGGCAGTTTAAGTCCAATTTACAAAATGAGTGGAAAGGTGGACAATAGGTTCATTTCTTTTGAGGTGGACGATTCTACTACATTTTTAACGGATGGGTTTGAAAATTTTTATGGAATCAAATCATTGTACTCAAAAATAGAAAATAAGACTTTAAACCAAAGTTTAAAAATTAATCTGATTCAACCCGAGAGAATGTATCAATTATTAAATGAATATGATACGAATGAAAGAAATTTAGATTTTTTCATTAATCAACCTCAATGTTTTCGTTTCATTTTTTCTACTGCCATCAATTTGCCACAGTATTTTACTTATCAAGAGGATAATGGATTTATAAACAGTGATGAGCTTGAATTAAATGAAAAAGGTTACCATGAAATTCCAGTAAGGTTTAAAGGTTTAAGTAATGAAACCTTTGTTTATGACATTAATTATGGTTTTGAATCTTCAGTATTTAATGCCAATTTTAATATCGCTAAAGGTGTAAATACTATTTTGTACAGTGCAAATATGTCAGGAAAACACCAATGGTATATTGATGGGGAATTGTTCAGTGAATTAGGGAGTGGCTCAATTAACTTGAATGATGGTGTTTATAAATTAACACACGTTTTAACAGATGACATGAATAACAGTTGCTCATCATCTACCATAATTAATGTATACATGAATAGTTTGGCATGGGAATTATCAGTTGAAAAATGTGAAACTTTATCTTTATTTAATAATTTTGAAACCGTTTTTATTGAATACCAATTAGATGGAGTGAAATACAGTTCAAAAAATACACTTGAAAATTTTGACCAGGATTTTAAAATAACTGCTATTAATTATTTTAGAGCGACTCCTACCTCACCTATTTCGTTTAAATTTACAGTTAATTTTGATGCCACCCTTTATAACGAAACCATGACACAAAAAATTGAATTGAAAGATTTTGAAGGTACTTTCAAATATATAATTTTATAATATGCGGACTTTTATTAACTCGTTGTTCATCTTATTAGCTTTTCAATCTCAGGCTCAAATCACCATAACTTCTAGCGATTTTATTACCGGACCAGACACTGCTTTTATAAGTATCGTAGGAAATCTAACTTCTTTAAATTTCAGTAGCACAGGCCCTAATCATGTTTGGGATTACACCAATGTTGTGGTCGATAGTCAAAGAATTGACACTTTTTTTAATGTGCAAAATGCAGGACTAATTTATCAATTTGTGTATAACAACCCATTTAATCCTGATTATGAGGCTTCATATTATAAGAAAGAAGATGCTGGTGTGGTGCCCACTGCAGGCTTACCAGTAGCCATTGAAAATCCCATCTCTTTTAATAAAGTGAGCAATACGCAATTTTCACGTGTTGGATTAGGTATTGAATTAAGCGGTGTAGCAGTGCCAATTACAGCAGATACAATTGATGTTGTTTATGAATTTCCACTCAATTATTCCGATAGTTGGACCGGAACTTCTTATTTGTTCTTTGATTTAAATCCAGCAATGGATGCTATGTTCAAACGGCATCAAACAAGAATTTCAACAGTTGATGGTTTCGGTACATTAAATACATTGTATGGTAGTTTTGAAGTTTTACGTGTCAAGTCGCAATTAATTTATCAAGATTCAATTTTCTTTGACCTAACAGGAACAGGTGGTAGCTGGATTGGTATTCCCTCTGCTCCAGAATTTGAATATACTTGGTTAGCAAAAGACAATAAAATTCCAGTATTTTATATTAAAACAAGTATTGGATTTACCGGTGAAGAAGTTAGCAAAGCAGAATTTAGAGACAATATAGACTATACTACAGTGAATAACTTAACAAATAAAAGTGTCAACATCTACCCGAACCCAGCACATGATTATTTAACTATAAGCAGCGAAATAGGTCAAAAAAACATTCAATTATTCAATATAAACGGTCAAAAAGTATTAGATATAATCAATGACCAATCCCAGACGAACATAGCAGTTCACAACCTTCCAAAAGGAGTATACCATCTCTTGATTATTCAAAATCAAAATACATTTTCGCAAAAAGTGATTATAGAGTAAATATATTAACTTTGCAATAGAAAAAGCAAACTACTTTGTCGCTTTACCTTCGGGTAAAGAGGAAAGTCTGAGCAGCAAAGGGAATCATACTTCCTAACGGGAAGGGTCCAGTATACTGGATACAGCCAGTGCCGCAGAAAATAAACTACCTTAGCTTAGCTGAGGAAAAGGTGAAAAGGTGAGGTAAGAGCTCACCGCCTTCAAAGTGATTTGAAGGGCAAGGTAAACCTTATGAGCTGAAACATCATGTAAACCAAGGCTTGAAACTACCCGGTTGATCTTGGAGGGTGGATGGATTGAGCCTTAGGGTGACCTAAGGCCTAGATAAATGACAAAGGATTTTAGTAATAAAATTACAGAACTCGGCTTATCGGTTTGCTTTTTCTTTTATTATCTTTGCATTTTATAATCAATAATCCATGTCGACAGCTAAAAAACCTACAAAAAAAATAAGTGAATTGTTACTCAAATTAAACGATCCTGCACCAAAAGAAGTAATAAAAGCCATAGAAGCTTTAAAAATGCATGGGAATGAATTGATTATTGAACCTTTGGTTAAGTTGCATGTGGAAACTACAAATAATGCAATTAAATCTGAAATTGAAACTTTGTTGAATACCGTAAAGTCAACCAAAGTTCCTCCTTATGTAATAAACTGTCTTCAAAACAAAGACTATCAACCTGCACATCAAATTTTGTTGAGTAGTATTTGGAATTCAAACCTTGACTATACTGCTTACTTAGATGATATTGTAAATGCTGCAATTGATGGTGAATTAATGGAAGCAATGGAATGTATTACCATTTTTGAAAATTTGGAAGCTGAATTGACAGAAGAAAAAATTATGCCTCCACTCATTACATTAAATAAATACTTAAATGATCCGGGATTAGAAGCGACCCCAAAACACACTTTACTCAAAGAAGTGGCAACTTTTTTAAATCACGTGAATCAAACCTTGTAATTCATGGCTAAAAACAAATTAAAACACTTTGATGACATGAAAACAATGCCTTTTGTTTTTGAACCAAGTATCGACTTGTTAAAAAAAGAAGGATTTTCAATGCAAGGGAATTGGCACAAAGAATTTTTCAAAAACGACCATCCCATTGTGTTGGAGTTGGGCTGTGGAAAAGGTGAATACACCGTTGAATTAGCCAAAATGAATCCAGATAAAAATTTTATAGGTATAGACATTAAAGGTGCGAGAATTTGGTATGGTGCAAATTATGTAAGAGCAAACAACATGCAAAATGTAAGTTTCGTTCGGACCAAAATAGATTTTATTACTGAAATATTTGGAGTAGGTGAAGTAGATGAAATTTGGTTAACTTTTTCTGATCCTCAAAAAGAAAAGCCAAATAAACGATTGACGGCAAAAATCTTTATGGATCGTTATAAAAAAATTTTAAAACCTGCTGGCATCATTCACTTAAAAACAGATAGCGATATATTATTTGAATTCACACTCGAAGAAATTGAAAAACATCAATACAACTGTATCGTATCATCTTGGAATTTATACAAAGAATTAATCGATAAATTATCCCCTGAAGAACAAGCTGTATTGAATATTAAAACAAATTACGAGACCATATTTTCTAATAAAGGTTACGATATTAAATACTGCAGAATACAATTAAACTAATGGAAAAAGACTTTTATCAAAATGTGTTCGACTTGGTAAAAGAAATTCCAGTAGGCAGGGTTACTTCTTATGGTCAAATTGCAAAATATTTAGGTGCTGCAAGGTCAAGTAGATTGGTTGGTTGGGCAATGAACCTTTCGCATAGCCAAAAAGATAATATTCCAGCACACCGGGTTGTAAATAGAAATGGTTTACTTACAGGTAAAATGCATTTTGAAACTCCCGAAACCATGGCTGAATTATTGAGAAAAGAAGGTGTTGTCGTAAAAGATGACCAAATTGTAAATTTCGAGGCCGTATTTTGGGATCCTTTTATTGAATTAGGTTAATCAATTTTTAATCTTAATACCACTTGAGTTCCAATTGGATTGTTTTCCGAATCATATAAGTCAACAATTTCAAAATTCTTCATTTTAAAATTACCGTTTAAATTATCCAATCTTTCCTGAGTAACTTCTAGTGCAGTTGATTTATGGTAATTTTCTTTTTGAGACTTGTTGTTTTTTGCAGCCTTTCGCCCCATGCCATTGTCTGAAATACTACAGACTAAAATATGTTCGCTTTCCAAATTAAATTTTATCTCAATTCTCCCCAATCTTGGCAGATTTTTAAACCCATGTATAATTGCATTCTCAACAAATGGTTGTAACATCATTGGTGGTAAAATAGGTTCGTTTATGTCAATTTCATCTCCTACAATTATACTAAATTCAAAATCATTGGCATTGGTTAACTTTTCAAGTTGAATATACTCTTGAATGGTTGCCAATTCCTCTTCAATCGAAATTAATTTTTCTCGAGAATTTTCTAATACTTGACGCATCAACTTAGAGAATTTGGACAGGGCGTAACGGGCCTTACTCGAATCATTCAAAATAATTAAATTATGGATAGAATTTAACACATTAAAAATAAAGTGCGGGTTCATTTGCAATCTCAATGCCTTTTGTTCTAACTCTAAAACCGATTTTTCTAACTCGACTTTTTCTATTTTAATTTGGTTCTTTTTTTTCTGACGGTTCACAATTAATAATACAATACCTATTAACAATATAATAATGCCAGTTATATAGGCTATTTTAAACCATGTTTTTTGCCAAAAAGGAGCCAAAACCGTAAAATTAAACTGAATTGGCGGGATTTTTTCCCAATGTTCATCAATTGATGCTTTGGCATATATCGTATAGTTTCCAGGAGCTAAACTTGAATAAGTAATCGTATTGTTTTTAGTGGGAGGCGACCATTCCTTGTCTTCACCAAGTAACATCCACTTATATTGAATTTTATTTTGAAAAGCGTAATGCAAAGCTTTTATTCTAAATGTTAAATGATTGTCGGCATGCTCAAATTCTAATTTTTGATTTAGTACATATTTTTCATTATAAATAGTCGATTCAATGGGTTTAAAAAACACATCAATGGCTGAAAAATAAAACTTTGGTGGCTTGTTTTGTCTTTGATTAAAAGATTGACCTGAACGATATAAAAACAATCCATCCGTTGTTCCAAACCAAAGATTCCCTTCCAAATCTTTGCAATTGGCGTTTACATTTGTTTCTATTCCTTCAAATCCTTCATCATAACCAAATTCTTTAATCAATTTTGTCTCGATATTCATTTGATTCAACCCTTTTTCAGTGCCAATCCAAAGAAAAGGTATATCGAGTGTTAGTTGGTAAATATTATTTGATGATAATCCCGTTTTTTTATTAATCCACCGCTTGGAAACTACTTTTTCATTTCTTAAAATTATTTCCAAAATTCCTTGCTCAGCAGATCCAAACCAGTACATAGAATCCTTGACGACAACATTTCTAAAAATTTGGTTTTCTTCAATTTTAAGCACTTTATTATTCTTTAAAATAATTCCAATACCGCTAGCAGAAGCATAAGCTAAATGCGCATCAAAATCGTTCCATCTCACACAATTTATTCTATTTGGAATACTATCTATTCTCAATGGTTTGAGTGTAAAATTGACAGCATTATTTCTTAAGTAAAAAATTCCTTGGCTTGTGCCCAAATATAAAGTACGGCCCCGTTTGTTTTCAGTAAATGATTTTACCCATAAATTTTCTACGAGTGCATTACCCTGTAATTTAATAACCGTATCAGGTCTCACATTAGCTTGAACCAAAGCCACTCCTTTCCCTTCGGTCCCAAACCAGATATTTGACTTTGAATCTTCAAATATTACTTTTGTTTTAACAGATTCAAACCCTAATTCTTCGTCAAAAAGTACAGTAGATGTATCATTAATTCGCATCACTCCCAACCCTTGCGTTCCGACCCATAAATTATGTTGACTGTCGTTTAATACTGAATAGACATAGTTATTATTCAATCCATTCGTTTTATTATACATAACAAATGGAGAGTTATTAAATATAGAAACGCCTCCTCCACTTGTTCCAATCCATTTATTTCCCCAATTGTCCTCACTCAAACAATGAACATGATTATTCGACAAACCATTAGCATTTGTAAATTGGGTTATTTTTTGAGTCCTTAAATCAAGAATTAAAACGCCTTGATTCAGGGAAGCTATCCATAATTCATTGTCTGTTTTTAGCAAATCCAATAAAATAATTTTTCCTTTAAAACTATTTAATTTTTGAATACCGTTTTTATCACTGTAAAGCCAAAGACCATGTTCATAAGTTGCAATCAGCCAATCGTTTTCAAAAGGAATAACTTTCAAAACATTTTCACTTCCAAGCCCCCTTGCTTTGTTTATTTTATTGGTTGGGTTTTGAACATTGATAACTCCCTTATTGGTGCATACCCACAGTTTAGCATGATCCTCAATAAAAAAAGAATGAATTAGCATATCATTAAAAAGTACTTGCTTTTTTAATTGTTCTCCAACCATAGTAAACAAACCATTGTTACTCCCTATCCAAATAGTATTTTTAAAAGATATAATTGATTGTGCCAGCAAACTTGGGTCATCAAACTCGTAATTGCGGATGAAATTGTAATTCAAGTCAAAAACCGAAACACCGCCTTTACAACCAATGAACATGTGGTTATCAATTAAAGAAATGTGATAAATACGATTTGAAATGAGTCCTTCTTCTTGGGTCAAATACTTAAATACTTCTCCATCATAAATGGCTACGCCCCCTCCTTGTGTTCCAATCCATGCAACTGCATTTGAGTCGAAACAAATGGCATAGGCTTGAGATTGAGGTAAACCATTTTTATTATTTAAATATTGAAAGTTATAATTTTGGGCAAATGAACTACTGAACTTGAAAATAATGAATAATATTCCAAGTAATTTGAGCATAAATAATGAAATGTTAATTAATCGCGATATATCAGTACAGAACAATAGGCTTGTATACCTTCACCATGACCAATATAACCCATTTTTTCACCGCGTGTTGCCTTAATTGAAATAGCATCAGTGGTAACCTCTAAAATTTCGGCAATCGTTTTCTGCATGGCTGGAATGTGCGGATTTACTTTTGGATTTTCCAAGAGTACAGTTGCGTCTAAATTCGAAAGCTTGTATTTTTTTTCTTTGATGAGTTTGAAGGTTTCTGTCAACAAAATCTTGCTATCAATCCCTTTATATTTAGGATCAGTATCAGCAAAATGTGAACCAATATCTCTTAAATTCGCTGCCCCTAATAAAGCATCACAAATTGCGTGTAAGAGGACATCCGCATCAGAATGTCCGACAGCTCCAAATTCAGAAGGCAATAAAACACCACCAATGTAAAGTGGATATCCACTTTTTAATTGATGAATATCAATTCCAAATCCAGTGCGAATGTTTAACATTTTTAATTGTCTCCTAATTTGGTTGCGCCAGTATCGGCATTATTGTTCCCAAATTTAAAGCTTAAAGAGAATCGTATGGTGTTTGCCAATGGGTTATTTTGAGTAACCGAAACTAAGTAAGAAAGATCCAATCCAAATGAATAAGCTTTTAAACCTGCACCAAATGTGATGTATTTTCTATTTCCTTTTACAGCACTTTCGTGAAAGAACCCAGTTCTAAATGCCAATATATCACTGTACCAGTATTCAATTCCACCACCGATATTGATTTCTCTTAATTCTTCAATTAATCGGCTATTTTTTTCTACTTGGTATACACCATTTTCATCTTTGAAATAAAGCCCTGGCGCATCATAAAATGATTGAATCATTCCTGTTACTACCCCTACATTATTTTCTCTTCCTGAAATAATTTCATTTTGATTATCAGGATTTCTAAATGGCACGGTAGGCACTAATAATTTATTAAAGTCAACTGTAGCTGATAAAGAGTTGTACGAATCTAAATTTACTTTTAAGGCTGTTCCCAATCTTAAGTTAGTTGGAATAAAATCTCTGTCCTCATTATCTGTGTATGACATTCTATTTCCAATATTAGAAATGGCAGCACCAAAAGATAATGTAGAATTAAAAGCACCAACAGTAATATCAGGATTCATATAAGAATATGATAAATCTGTTGCTCCTGCTAATCCTGCACTTGCAATATTTGTACTATTAGATACGCCTCCTGTTAAGTTAGAGTATATAAATTTTGCATTAATTCCAACTGCTGAATAATCTGA
>CBDUKB010000006.1:0-31281 GCA_965367695.1 uncultured Putridiphycobacter sp. | reverse complement strand
TGTTTCCACAGCTTGGGCATTTGAAAAATTAGTTCCAAATGATAATAATAATGCACATCCAAGTGCAATCATTCCTTTTTTCATAATGTTAATTTTTGTGTTACCTAAATATACTAGTTTGGATGAATTATAGTTACAAATAAGAAAATAAAAAAAAGACCTATAAGTAGGTCTTTTTTAAAATGCTTAAAAATGTATCCTTTGATTACACTAATATTTTAATTGGATTTTCTAAATATCCTTTTAAAGTTCTTAAAAATTCAGAACCTGTAGCACCATCAACCGCTCTGTGGTCGCAAGACAAACTAAGTGTCATGAGATTACCTGGAACAATTTCACCGTTTTTAACAACGGGAGTTTGTTTGATCCCACCCACAGATAAAATACAGCCATTCGGAGGATAAATAATAGAAGTAAAGTCCGCAATACCGTACATTCCTAAATTAGAAATAGCAAAGGTATTTCCTTCCATGTCACTTGGCAATAATTTTTTAGACTTAGCTTTTATTGCCAATTCTTTAATTTCTGCACCAATTTGCGCAAACCCTTTAGTATCGGTAAATTTCACAACTGGTACAACCAATCCTTCATCAACTGCTACTGCCACGCCAATGTGAATATGGTTATTGTATCTTATTTTATCGCCTAACCAATCAACATTTACTTTCGGGTGTTTTCTTAAGGCTGCTGCAGTTGCTTTTACAACAATATCGTTAAAAGAAATCTTCACACCTTCTTCTGCATTCATGGCTTTTCTTGCTTCAATGGCATTGTCCATGTCTACATCCATTTTTAAGTAGAAATGAGGTGCTGTAAACTTAGAGTTTGACAACGTTCTAGCAATGGCTTTACGCATTTGAGACAAAGGTTCATCCGTAAAAGATTCACTTCCAACTGCTGCAGCAAAAACAGGTGCACTCGCACTGGCTGATGCAGGGGTGTAATTTTCAATATCTCTTTTTACAATTCTTCCATGGTCTCCTGAACCACGCACAGTTGAAAGATTAATGTGTCTTTCTTCTGCCATTTTTTTGGCCAAAGGCGAAACAAATATTCTTCCGTCCGGTGTATCTACACTTACCATTTCTTCTGCAGTTTCTTGTTGTTTTTCAACAATTGTTGGTGCAGGAGCAGGAGTTGGAGTAGGTGCTTCTTTTTGTGGAGCCTTTGTTTCAACAGGAGTAGATTCTGCTGCTTTTTTTGCATTATCTTCTTTTAATAAAGCCGAGATATCTTCACCTTTTTCACCAATAATGGCAATAATTTCATTCACTAATGTAGCCTCACCTTTTTGAATTCCAATGTGCAATAAAACACCATCATAAAATGAATCAAATTCAAGGGTTGCTTTATCTGTTTCAATTTCAGCTAATAATTCCCCTTCAGCAACTGTATCGCCTACTTTTTTATGCCATTCCGCCACAACTCCTTCGGTCATGGTGTCTGATAATTTCGGCATTCTTACTATTTCCGCCATAATGTTTTTGATCTATTTATTGAGTGCTTAAATTAAGCTAAAAATTCTTTAATATATGGATAATCTGTTTGTTGATAAACATCCTTGAACAATTCTTCTTTTTCTGGAAAAGGAGAGTCTTCTGCAAATTTTACGGCATCTGCAACTGTTTTTTTAGTCTCAGCTTCAAGCGCATCAATTTGCTTTTGGGTCATGTATTTATTTTCTTGGATGACTTTTAATACATGTTCTATCGGATCTTTACTTTGCCACTCACTTACTTCATCTTTCGTTCTGTATTTTTGTGGATCAGACATTGAATGCCCTTTATATCTATAAGTCCTAATATCTAATAGGGTAGGGCCATTTCCTTTTCTTGCACGCTCAGCAGCCTCTTCAATCGCTTCGTGAACAGCCTCAGGTTTCATTCCATCAACTATAAATGAAGGCATTTCGTATGAATCACCCATTCTTGACATATCTGTCACATTCGTGGTTCTTTCAACTGAAGTACCCATTGCGTAGTTATTATTTTCTATAATAAAAATCACGGGTAATTTCCAAACCATTGCCATGTTGAAAGTTTCGTGTAAAGCACCTTGTCTTGCTGCCCCATCACCAAATGAACAAAAGCATACATTGCCAGTTTCATTGTATTGTTCTGCAAACGCAATTCCGGCACCCATTGGGATTTGTGCGCCAACAATACCATGTCCTCCCATAAAGCCTCTTTCCATGTCAAAAAAGTGCATAGAACCGCCTTTTCCTTTCGAACAACCGGTTGCTTTACCATATAATTCAGCCATTAATACTTTCGGATCGGTCCCCAAAGCAATTGGATGACCATGGTCTCTATAAGCTGTAATATGCTTGTCACCTTTTTTACATGCAGAAACTGTACCCGCAGCAATCGCTTCCTGGCCAATATAAACATGTAAAAATCCACCAAATTTTTGTTGAATGTATAATTGAGAAATCTTTTCTTCAAATCTTCGAATCATCAACATGTCTTTATACCACTTGATGTAAGTTTCTTTTGAAAACTTGGAAGCTTTGGTCTTTCTACTTGTTTTTGCAGGAGCAGCTTTTTTTACGGCCATAACAATTTTTATTTTTTACTGTTGACAAATATAAAAGTTTAATTTTTAAATTTTATAATCATTCACCTTTTAATTGTCAGCAATGTTTTGACAAAAAAAAAGCCCCGACTTTTATAGTCAGGGCTTTTGTAAAAAAGTTGTTATTTATTAACGCTTAGCTAATCTTTCTGAAGAAACAGATAATTTTTTTCTACCTTTTCTTCTTCTTGCGTTAAGTACGGCTCTACCATTTTTTGTAGCCATTCTTGATCTGAAACCATGTTTGTTTCTTCTTTTTCTTAATGATGGTTGAAACGTTCTTTTACTCATTTCTAAAGCGTTTTATATCTATTTTAAATTCTATTTTCCTAAATCGGACTGCAAAGATATATAAAAATCATTTACTTCAAAGCATAATCCAAAAAAAAATACATTTTTATTATCCTACTATAGAATTCCATGTATTTTTGTGCAAAATTAATCAATTATGCTTGGACGCAACAAAAAAACTGAAAAAATAAAATTAACACCAGAATCCTACAAGCAAGCCAAAAACTTTTTATCTTATTTAAAGCCCTATAGCGGAATTTATGCTATTGGTTGGGTGTTTTTATTATTATCTAGTATCACATCAATGTTATTTCCCTTGCTAATGGGACAATTATTAGGGAAAGATAATTCAAATCCAGCTTTAACCAGTATGCCTAGTTTTGATTTGTCTTCGATTAATACCAATGGGATTTTCATATTAATGATCATTATTTTTGCCCTCCAAGCTGTTTTTTCTTTCTTTAGGGTAGTCATTTTTTCAAATGTGACGGAAAAAACCTTAAAGGATATAAAAACCACTACTTTCAATAAATTACTTCATTTACCGATTGATTTTTTTAATAGGAATAAAGTAGGGGAGTTGACTTCGAGAATAGCAACTGATATTAATTTATTACAAGAAACTTTGAATACAACTATTGCTGAGTTTTTCCGCCAATTTATTACCATTATATTGGGGGTTGGGTTTATTTTATTTGCATCTTGGCAACTTGCACTTTGGATGTTAGCAGTTATACCTTTTGTTGCTATCGCAGCTGTATTGTTTGGACGCCAAGTGAAAAAGTTATCAAAAAAAGCACAAGATGAATCCGCCAAGTCTAACGCAATATTAGAAGAAGTTTTAATGGGGATATTTAGTGTGAAATCATTTACAAATGAAGGTTATGAGTATGGTAGGTATGAAGATAAAGTAAATAAAGTAGCCAAATTGAGTATTAAAAACGGACTACTAAGAGGTGCATTTGTATCCTTTATCGTATTCGCCTTATTTGGTGCTATTGTATTTATTGTATGGAAAGCTAAAAGTATGGTTCCGGATTCAATTTCAAATGAAGAGTTTTATGCTTTTGTTCTCTATACTATTTTTGTTGGCGCTTCTTTTGCTTCTTTACCAGATTTATATGCTAAAATTCAAAAAGCCATTGGTGCATCAGAATATTTAATGACCTTGGTAGGAGAGGAAGAAGAGGTTGATAACGATAAAGCAGAATTAGTTGGTTTTAAAGGAAATGTGGCTTTTAATGAAGTGAGGTTTTCTTATCCATCTCGTCCGGATGTGGAAGTATTAAAAGGTGTAACTTTTGATGTCCAACATGGCAATACAATTGCATTGGTTGGAAGTTCAGGTGCTGGTAAGACTACTATATCTAATTTATTATTAAAATATTATCAATTAAAAAATGGCAATATCACTTTTGATGGAAAAAATATAGCGGATTTTTCTAGTGAGAGTATTCGGGCTAAAATTGCGATAGTACCTCAAGAAGTAATTTTATTTAGTGGAAGTATTAGAGACAACATTGCTTATGGCGATTTAGAGGCGACTCAAGAAGAGATTGAGGCAGCAGCAAAGCAGGCGAACGCCTTAGAATTTATTTTAAGTTTTCCAGAACAATTTGAAACCGAAGTAGGGGATCGGGGTATCCAATTATCTGGTGGGCAAAAACAAAGGATTGCCATTGCAAGAGCGGTACTTAAAAATCCAAAGTTATTAATACTGGATGAAGCGACCAGTGCCTTGGATACGGAGTCGGAAAAATTAGTGCAAGATGCTTTAGAAAAATTGATGAAAGACAGGACTTCTATCGTGATTGCACATAGATTATCTACCATTAAAAATGCAGATACTATATTGGTGCTTGAGAATGGTCAAGTCATTCAAACAGGTAAACACGAAGACCTTATTGCCGACACTACTGGGGTTTATTATCAGCTTAATAATACCCAAGTTTAAGCTTTTCAATTCCACATTTATTTGAGGGCTGTAATGATTTTGTATTCCCATAAGTCAGCTTTCAATGCGTTATACTGATAATAACCACATTTATAATGGTTTTTAGCAAAGTATGAAACTTTTGGATTAAGGAAATTGTAAATATTTGAAGGGATGGCGCCTAATAGTGCGGCATGATATAGCTTTTTTGCGCTTTTTTGAATGTCCCTGGTATGGTCAATCGAATTTATACTTTTAAATCCAAGTTTGTTTAATTCACTTTCAAAAAAGTGAACGGTCTCAAAGTCTGATACACCCCATGTTTCACCCCATTTTTTCATCCATGCATTTGGGTCATTTTGATTTTTTTTCTTTTTATAAAAATCGCACATGATCAGTTGACCACCACTTTTTAGTATACGATAGGCTTCTTTGATGAATGCAGCTTTATCAAGCGCATTACAAACACTTTCACAAGCCCAAACCACATCAAATGATTCATTTTGGAAAGTAGTATTGGTGTAGTCCATCTTAAGAAAAGCAACTTTATTTTTTATATTTTTCTTTTTTAAATGGTTGTTTGCAAAGTCAATTTGTTTTTCACTAAGGGTTATTCCTGTCACTGACGCGCCTGTGTTTTCATGAATATAAAATGCCGCACCACCAACACCACAACCAGCATCTAAGACTTTGCTGTTATTTGAAATTGAGGTATGACTTAATAATACTTTGTTGGTATTTTTTAATGCTTCAGGATAAGTTGTGATTCCTTCAGTCCACAAACCATAATGAAGGGATAGGTTTTCTTTGAGTCCCCACCATTGCTGGTAATGATTTAGGGTAGTGTTGTAATAATTAGCAACTTCTTTAAGGGTAAACATGTTGAGGTTTGATTGAATTAATCCTAGTGATCAAATATAAAGACTTTACTTATAATCTTGTCGCTTTATGTTTTTTTGATAGGTAGTGATTTTGTATATTCATAACTTTCGAGCATGTATTTTACTGATAAATCAATTTCTGATAAAACTTGATCGGGTAAGCACACATAGTTTTTCATGACAGTACCATAGGATTTAAAAACTTTCGCTTGGTGTTTATTGATAAATTCGGTTCCTTTTTCTTTTGAAAGTCGAATACCAATTTCTCCATTTTTATTCAATTGTGAAAACATGTACCCATTTACTGATGTGTAAGGCATTGTTTTACCAAGTCTTTCAAATTTGCCACATTTTTCGATAATGAGGTCATATAATTCCAACTGCTTATTCCAACTTTTAACCGGCATATTTAAAAAACTGAGTTTTTTAAATATACAGTTTTTTATGAAAAGAATGAGGTTTTAATGATTACTCCTGAAAATATGTAGTTTTATATACCGGAAAGGACATACTCTTGAAGAGTAAGGCGATATTGTACAACAGAGTGATAACCGCTTTCAGTTCGGTAATGGTCTTTTAAAACACCTTCTTTTATCATTTTATTTGCAATTAAAACTTTTCCTGAAGCAGGATTTGAGGTAAAATGGGTTGCATATATTTTATGTAATTTTAGTTTTTCAAAACCAAATTTCAAAACCATGCTTGTGGCTTCTTTTGCAATGCCTTTTCCCCATTTTTTTTCTGCTACCCAATAACCAATTTCAGCATGGTTATTTGATAAATCTATATGTAAGCCTATTTCTCCTAAAATCTCTCCATTTGTGATACTGGTAATTAGGAATACATATCTTTTTTTTTGGTCAAATCCTTCCCAAACAAAATTTAATCGTTTCAAGGCATCTTCTGCCGTATAAGGAAAATTAAAATTGAGTAATTGATCAGTAATATTTTTATTATTCACAATTAATTGCAACTCATTTAAATCAGCTAATGTGATTTTTCTTAAATACAATCTTCCTGATGTTAATATTGGAAATTCATCCATCACCAAAATACTTAATTGAATTATAAACTTTTACTTAATGTTTAAAAATCCAAGCACTACTAGATGTATTTCTGATATCGTTTAAGTTGGCTTTTGCATCACTTAAATTACTATACTGCTTTAAAGAAACTAAATATAATCCGTCAAAACGTCCGACAATTACTGCTGAAAAGCCTTTTTCCTTCATAGTATTTGTATAGTTTTCTGCATTCGATTTTTCTTCAAACGCAGCGCCAATTGCATGATAATTTCCGGTAGCGGAATAGCCTGTACTAGTAGTTTTTGGCGTTTTTACTTGCTCAACTTTTTCAACTTTAACAACTGCTTTTTCTTCAGGTTCTTTTGTGTTTTCAACCTCTTCCATTGCTAATTCATCTTCAATGATTTCTTCTTTCAATGTTGCTGACTGGTCAAGTTCATCTTCAACCATTTCATTTTTGTCAATTGTACTTTCAAGTTCCTTTGAAATATTCAAGGTGGCCATGGCCATTTGTATAGAGTCGTTGATGCCATCATGATTCATATCCATTTCAACAGATTCATACATGTCGTCAATTCCATTTTCATTTACATCTGGTCCTCCCGTTGAATTTACATCTGCAAAATCAGGAATACCATTTCCATCACTATCTTTAAAGTTGTTATTGATATGGTTCAAAAGTGCGATATTTTTTAAGCTGTCAATGATGCAGTCTTTGTCCAAGTCTGAACCTTTGCTCATTGCTGCATCAAAACTGTCGTCAATACCATTATGATTTTCATCAGTACCAAGAGTATGATCTACATCTGCAAAGTCAGGAATACCATCTTCATCACTATCTTGCAATGCCAGTGGATCAATTTCTTTTTGAGTTGGTGTCATTGCTAATAAAGCAAAGTCATCATCAATTCCATCACCGTCAACATCCTTTCCTTTGGTAAAGTCAAGATCCGCTAAATCGTCAATTCCATCACCATCTGCGTCTGTACCTTTTGTAATGTCCACATCAGCAAAATCAGGAATGCCATCTTGATCAGCATCAGGATAATTGTTTACATTATGGATGGTTTTTTGATCATTCAATCCTAAAAAAGTTTTGATTTGATTTTGGTAAAAATAAGCCGCAGTTCCAAGTCCTATCAGTAATAACAGCAAAATAGGCCAAAGCTTTCTTTTCTTTTTTACTTCCTCAAAAGTGTTTTCAGCGGTCTCTTTAATTTTTACTGAAGCTTCAGCAAGAGGAATTTTAGTGTCTATTTTTTCTTTACTAGTCTGTACAATTTTTGGGACAATATTTTTGTTTTCAGCATCACTTGCTGGAATGAAGGTGTTTTTAACAGATTTAACTTCTTCTTCAATTTTACTTGAAACTTCTTTTGTTTTTTCACTTATTTTATCGACGGATTTTGAAACTTCTTTCGCTTTATCCTTACTTTTTTCGATAATCTTTTCACTTTTTGATTTGACTTCTTCAACTACTTTATCAATCGCTTCCTTTTTGGATGTTTTTATGATTGGCTCAGTTTTTTTATTCACTTTTTCTTTAGCTTCTTTCACAGGCTTAACTCCTGCCATTTCAAAACTAATTTCGCCATTTTTATCCTTAAAAATATTTCCAAATTCAAATATGTCGTAGGTTTCGCCCTTGTCAAGCTTTGCTTTAATATCTCTTGTGAATTTCGCAACTTGGTTTTGTGCTTCTGTTTTGTCAATACCATCTTGCTTGGCAATAAATTCAGCTAATGCACCATCATTAAATGTTAAATGCGGATTAAATTTTATTTCTCCCGTACTTTTATTAGTCACCATTAAAGCGCCAATACCAGGTAGAATTAAAGAACTATGGATTTTTAATAATTCAATGATGTACTTATTCATAATGTTTTTTTTAAAGTTTTAAAATGCTTCACTTAACTTAAATGTTTGATCGAGTCGCACTCCTTTTTCAGTTTGTTTGAGTGTGCAGCATTCATGAAGGTGGTCGTGTTCTAAAAATAGTATATAATTTTCATCTGCGGCTTTGTTTAAAAAAAGTGTTTTTTCATCTAAAGTTAGCAAAGGTCTTGTGTCATAGCCCATCACAAATGGTATTGGTATATGCCCAGTACTCGGTAATAAGTCGGCCATAAATACAATGGTTTTTCCTTTGTATTTTATGTGTGGGATCATTTGACTTTCAGTGTGTCCGTCAACAAATAGAAAACTGATGTCAGGAAATGAATTTTCAATAAATCTTCCGGTTCGTTCAATAAATTTTAATTGACCACTTTCTTGAATAGGCATGATGTTTTCAGTCAAAAAAGAAGCTTTTTCCCTAGCATTTGGTTCTGTTGCCCATTTCCAATGATTTGCATTACTCCAAAAAGTTGCGTTTTTAAATACTGGCTCAAAATTTCCCACATGATTGCGTTCAATGGCACCACCGCAATGGTCAAAATGCAAATGGGTTAAAATGACATCTGTAATATCTTCCAATCCAAAGCCTAATGCGGCTATACTTTTTTTAAGGCTGTCATCACCGAACATATAGTAATAACTGAAAAATTTTTCCGATTGTTTATCGCCAATTCCTGTATCGATTAACATTAAACGATCACCATCTTCAATGAGTAGGCAACGCATGCTCCAAGAACACATATTGTTGGCGTCAGCAGGATTTGTTCGTTCCCAAAGGCTTTTAGGTACTACTCCAAACATAGCACCTCCATCTAATTTAAAATTTCCCGTGTTAATTGGGTATAATTTCATACTTGAATTCTTTTGTCAAATATGCAAAAAATCTTTGAGAATTGGGTTGTTTTATTGTAAATATGACCAATTTAACCCTTTCTTGGCCATCCTACTAAAAAGTGAATGTTTAAAAATAGGAGAAAGATTTGTAGAAACTTTTAGTTTTTTATTGACATTCGTAAAAAATAGAATATGCATGTACATTTTATAGCAATTGGAGGAAGTGCAATGCACAACTTGGCCATTGCTTTGAATCGAAAAGGGCTAAAGGTAACTGGGTCAGATGATGAAATTTTTGAACCTTCGAAGTCTAGATTGATCAAGGAAGGAATTTTTCCAAGTAAAATGGGATGGAACGTCGAAAGCATTCATAAAGGACTAGATGCAGTGATATTAGGAATGCATGCAAGAAAAGATAATCCTGAATTAATAGCTGCCCAAGCCTTGGGGTTGAAAATTTATTCTTACCCTGAGTTTGTCTACGAACAGGCAAAAAATCAAACTAGAATTGTAATTGGGGGCAGTCATGGAAAGACTTCTATCACCTCAATGATTTTACATGTAATGCAGACCTTAGCCATACCGACTGATTATTTAGTGGGTGCTTTATTGGAAGGTTTCGATTGTATGGTGCAATTTTCTGATGCTAAATATATGGTGATTGAAGGAGATGAATACCTTTCTTCGCCACTTGACTTAAGACCTAAGTTTCATTGGTATAAACCAAATATTGCCCTTTTAAGTGGGGTTGCTTGGGATCATATAAACGTTTTTCCAACGTTTAATAACTATGTAGAACAGTTTAAAATATTTGCAAATGACATTCAAGAAAATGGGAAGTTAATTTATTTTAAGGAAGACCCAGAATTGATTAAAATTGCGGGTGAAATTAACCATGTTGAAACAATTCCATACGCAACATTAGATTATAAAGTCGTTCAAAACAAAACAGTAGTTATTTTTGATGGGTATGAATATCCTATGCATATTTTTGGTGCGCATAATTTACAAAATATGAATGGGGCACGTTTAATATTAAACCAAATTGGGGTTTCAGACCGTGACTTTTTTAAAGCCATTCAAAGTTTCAAGGGAGCAGCAAAAAGATTAGAAACGATTGCAGAAAGTGAGTATTCAATTGTCTATAAAGATTTCGCTCATTCTCCTTCAAAATTAAAAGCAACAACACAAGCTGTAAAAGAACAATTTCCGGATAGAGAATTAATAGCTTGTATGGAACTGCACACTTTCTCTTCTCTAAAAAAAGCATTTTTGCCTGAGTATAAAAATGCCATGGAAGCAGCCGATAAAGCATATGTTTATTTCAGTCCCGAAGTAGTAAAACATAAAAAATTGTCAGCAATTACCGCTGAGGATGTAAAACTGGGCTTTGGAACAGAAAATGTGACTGTATTTACGGATTCAAGTGCATTATTTGAACAGCTTGAAAAGGAAATGAAACCATTAACCAATATATTGTTAATGAGTTCGGGGAATTTTAATGGTATTAACTTGAATGAATTTGCCCAAAAAGTTATTCAATAAATACTTTTTTCGATTGCATTTTATTATTTGCCAACATCTTTAAAATATAAATGCCAGTAGGCAATTCAGGTGCTTGATAATTTGGACCGACATTGTTTTGTTGTGCAATTAATTGACCATTTAAATTATAGATGTGAAGCTGGTCCACTAGTTCATTAATAATGATTAATTGTTGATTGACATGAATTTCTGTTGAGCTTCGAGAATGATTGATGGATTTAGCATCAAAATATTCAAACTTTCCATCAAAATCTGTTTGTTTTAAACGGTAATATGAGATTCCAAAAAATGGCTGATGATCGATAGTTGAGTAGGTGATGGCTTCTGATGAAGTGCCAGCTCCTTGAATTTTTTTTAATTCATTCCAAACGAAACCGTCTTCTGACCTTTCGATAGTAAAATAATCATTGTTTAACTCGGAAGCTGTTTCCCAATTGAGCAATACAGATTTTTGAACGGGATCAAAATAAGCATTGAAGGATAACAATTCAATAGGCAGCGGGTCGTACGTTATAATGGTGATACTATATCCGTAAAGGCAAATTGGATCGTTGGCGCTGTTGTCTGCAATATATAAGTTCCAGTTTCCAAATGGGCTGATGCCAGTGTAATTAAGCAGGTTGCCATTGTTAGGTTGAAAAGATCCGGTGGTAGGTGTACCAGAAGGTATGTTCAAGGCTGTTTGGTCAAAAGTGACATCTACCGTTCCTATATCTGCCCCTCCAGACCAAGTGTTATAATTAGCAAGTACCACAAAAGTGCCTCCTGGATTAATGACTCCCATGCCAATTTCGCCATGATATGCATTCCCACCTGTTTGCAGGGCACAAGTACCATCTGTTTTAGTAAAGGTAAAAGTCACGTTAACTGCCAGTATTAAATCCGTAGCAGGAAAGTCAACACCAGAAACGTAAGAAAGTGCTGGCAAGTATCCTGCAATATTGTCTATACTAATGGGTGAAGCAAAACTATTGGATTTTGTAACTGTTCCTGAAAAGGAATAGTTACAAAAAACCAATAGAATGAAAATTAGCGGGGATTTAAAATTCATTTTCAAAGTCTATATTGTGTAAAGTAAAAGATAATATATTAAACAAGAAAAATAAACCGAGACTAAAATGTTGATTATTCGACCAATTGATGTTTCACTCTGATAAAGCATATTAAAATACAGATATAATAAAGGCAAGAAATCGGGTAATTTTATACTTTTGGTCTTATGGAAAGATTTATCGAAAACTTAATTGAAGTTTATCAAGAAACAAATCAGTTTGGTAGAGAGAATGGAATGGAACTCTTAAGTTATGAGGAAGGCAAAATAGTCTATAAATTGATTGTCGCGCAAAAGCATTTAGCCACACCAACCACTGCCCATGGCGGAATAATTGCTGCTTACATGGATGGTATAATGGGAGTTGCGGCCTTAACAGAGTCTGGGAAAGATTTGAATTTGGTTTCAACGGTTGAGTTTAAAATAAATTATTTAAAACCTGCATTTCTAGGAGATGTGTTGATGGGGACTGGTAAAATTATTTCAGCTGGAAAAAGAATTATCATTGCGCAGGGGGAAATTATAAATGAAAAAAGTGGAGAACTTATTGCGATTGCTACAGGAACATTTAATGCATATCCATATCAAAAGAGTGGAATGGTGATATAATCATGGGGTTATTTTCTCCCAAAATCCGCTGGTATTTCTCCCCATACTTTAGTTTCCCATTTTAAAATAGGATTTTGGAAAGTATTGTTTTTAAGCCAGTTTTCTGCTCTTTGAATTAAGTTTTTGACTGCTGGAGTTGGTATTTGTTTCGTTCTGCAGACCTTCGCCTTTACCCAACTCATTGCAATTCTTGAATCGGAATAAATAGGGATTAATTTCATTTTTTCTTCCTTGAATTGTTTTAAGTAAGCCAAAGCATGGACCAGTGCCAAAAACTCACCAATGTTATTGGAGCCTTTCTGGTAGGGCCCGATTCTAAAAACTTCTTCTTTGTTATGCATCCATACGCCTCTGTATTCAAAATCTCCTTTGTTATTACAAGCTGCGTCAACGCAAAGTGCTATTTCTAAAGGTTGGCCAATTTCTTTTAATTCTGTTTCGCTTAAATCCCTTGTTTTTTTATAGTCGCCTTGGTAGTTTTCTGGTCCTTCTATAAATGCTTTTTCTGCAAGGGCTTTGCTTCCAAAAATTTTATAAATAGGTTTTGGGTAGCCTTGAATTTCTTTTTGAGCGCTAATCCAGTCGGTGTAAATTCCTGGAGAATGGCCCCTCCATACCACATAGTATTTGGTTTTTTCACCTTCTCTCTTAGGTGGTATCTCTCCCGTTTTAAAGGCAGTTTCGGCATCTTTTAAATTTTCAAATGACATGAACTTCGCCCCAGTAAAGCCGGTTACTTGCATTTTCGCTTTATTCCAATCGCTATACACACCTGGTTGATGTCCTTCCCAAACTACATAATACTTTTGCTTCTTAGCCATTATTTGATATGTTAAATTTTTGAGTGAACGTTTTAAGTTGATTATCATTTAAAAATAATATATAACAAATAATCATAACGATTCCGAATGTAAATATACCCATTCCAAATGCGATACCTAAATGCAAAATAACGCCAAATAATAGAAAGGGTAGCTTTATTTTTGGTATCCAAACAAGAATTGGAAATAAAAATTGATAGGCTAATACAGCGTAGGTAATTAATTTTGAAAGTGGAATGGAAATGTGTGCCAAGTTATAAAATAACCTATTTGAATAGAAGGGTATTTCAGATACATAAATAAGTGCCATGCCATTGGTCCAATTCGTGTCGAACAATTTAAAATAAGTGGAGAAAAAATAGAGCAACATAATTTGTATCAGCATCACATAATAAAAAGTATTATTGAGTAAGTTCTGGAGGAAATCATTTTTTTTATTTTCATGGATAAACATGAGGTAAAACAATAATATTGAAAGTAGTACTTCCCCTCCTGTAAAAAACATTCCTCCTTTTGTTAAGAGGTTTGTAGAAAAAAAGTAGATAGCGATTCCAGCTAATTTTGGCCATTTATTGAACCATCCTAATACCAAAGCAAGTAATTGAGCAAGGATAAAAAACCATGCAATGTATGGGCGGTTATTACAAATGGGGTGACTTAAAATATTTAAAAATGATTCAACACCATTCCAACGAAAACCACTTGTTCCTGCAATTCCATTATATGAGAATACATCATAAACCATGGGAAACATGCTCAAAGTATTTAGGAATAAAAATGCAAACAATACCTTTTTAAAGACATGTATTTTATAACCATGTTCAAATGGTTTTGTAAACCAATATGGAATTTTAGTCATCATTTAAAATTGATAAATAAGTATTGTTTACTTTCGTTCGGATTATAAACATGATTATAATCAATTTGTATGCTTGTTGAAATTGGTTTTTTATTGAATTTTGTTTTTGCTAAGCCATTTACATAGTTTTTTAATAAGTAAGGCCCTCTTTTTTTCTTTAAAACTGGATATGTTTGAAAATCAACAGTTTGATTAATAGGTATTGGTAAGGTATCTAAATCACACTTTAACCAAAATAACATGTTGTATTGTCCCACGGCTAAATTTCCATGATGGGTCAATCTAAATTTTTGGTGGATATTTAATAATTCTTCACTCGGATCAATCCAATTACTTGAATCGTTTTGAAAGTAGAATTTTAATTTAATTCTATTTTCAAAGGTCGGACAAGGAGCAAACATGGCCCATCTTTGAACAAAAAATGGTTGCACATATTGATTGGAAATAAAGTGCAAATTTGGAGTAGTAAATGATTTTGGAAAAATTGAAATTAAAATAAATACAAAGTGAATAATAACAAATAAAAAGGCAAGCCATCCATACTTAATTTTCTTTTTGTTTTCTATTTCTTTTGTATCTTTAGGCATTGATATTTAAAGCAAGAGTAATTTAACACGTAAAAATAATAAAACATGTCAATTAAAGTTGATAATAAAGATAAATCATGGGTTGAAGTACCCGATAATTCTGATTTTCCAATCCAAAATTTACCCTTTGGAATTTTTAAAACTGCTAATTTAAGTCCAAGAGTAGGAGTTGCTATTGGAAATAATGTACTTGATTTAAAAAGTTTGTTTGTTTTGGGGTATTTAAAAAACTTACAATTTACAATTGAAGATTTTGACAATTTATATCTGAATGATATGATGTTAAAAGGAAAGGAAAGTGTGAGCGAATTAAGGTTAAGGATTTATAAATTATTAAAATCTGATTTTCCAGACTTAAAGAACAATGAGCATCATGCTTCCCAAGTTTTAAACCCAATGGATGAAGTAGAAATGTTATTACCTATTAAAGTTGGGGATTATACTGATTTTTATTCAAGTGAACAACATGCTTATAATGTGGGTTGTTTATTCAGAGATCCGAACAATGCTTTGTTGCCGAATTGGAAACACATTCCGGTTGGTTATCACGGGCGTGCCTCTTCCATTATTGTTTCAGGCCAACCTATTCACCGTCCAAAAGGACAGAAAAAAGGTCCAAATGATACTGTGCCTAACTTTGGTCCATCTAATTTATTGGACTTTGAACTTGAAACAGTTTTTTATACTTTTCAAGGAAAGCCTTTGGGCGACTCCATTTCCACAGCGGAAGCTGATGAATATATTTTCGGAATGTCTTTATTGAATGATTGGAGTGCAAGAGATATTCAAGGATGGGAATATGTTCCCTTAGGGCCATTTTTAGGTAAGAATTTTGCTTCTTGCGTTTCTCCTTGGGTCGTTACTATGGATGCATTAGAGAATTTTAGAATTCCAGGTCCAATTCAAGATCCAAAGGTGTTACCTTATTTAGAGTATAAAGGAGATAAGCATATTGATGTGAAATTAGACGTTTTTATTCAACCAGAAAATGGAGAAGAAGATTGCGTGGGACGCTCCAACTTTAAGTATATGTATTGGAACATGAATCAGCAATTGGCGCATCATTCGGTGAACGGTTGTAACATAAATGTTGGGGATGCAATGGGGTCAGGCACCATTAGTGGACCTGAATATGGTCAATATGGTTCTATGCTTGAAACTTCGTGGAAAGGAACTAAACCGTTTAAAATGAAGGATGGAACTGAAAGAAAATTCATTTTGGATAATGATACCGTGATTATGCGTGGTTATTGCGAAAAAGACGGACTGAGAATAGGATTTGGTGAAGTTTCAACCAAAGTATTACCAGCAAAATAAAATTAATGGAAATTAAAAAAATGTGTTTTAACAAAACACATTTTTTTTTGTAAAAAAGTTTAGACAAAAATAAAGAGGTTGTAAAACAACCTCTTTGTATGCAGAAACATGAAAGTCTTGAATCATGTACTAGTAAAATCCCCGCTAAACTAGCACACTCTTTTTCTCAGTTTCTAACTTCTTACTATTTGATAAATAAGTTAATGCCTTATTAATCGAGTTAAATATTTTTGTTTTTCTAGTTGGTTTATACAACTGAAAAAATAATTCTAATTCAATTCTTTTTGACAAAGAATTTGTAACGTACGCATCTATCAATCTATTGTTTAAATGCCTATTTTCATCAATGATAAAATTTTTTGCTTCTTCATCAAAGTGACGAAAATTTGTAGGCAAAACAGAAATTGAAAAGTAAGGATGATTACCGATAGCGGTAACTACTGATTTTTCAACTTCAATTAAATCATTTACTGAAGTTACACCCATTTCATTGTATTCAATCAAAACGATTGAATCTCCGAATTTGTTTACAACAGCTTTATTTGATTTATATTCGTCCATACCATTTCGTACAGGACAAATATAGAACTAATTTCGATAAAACCATGTATTTAATCGATAAAAATATAAATTTTAATGATGTAGCTAATTTTACCAGGGGTTAAATCTTGCTTTTCTATCTTTTAAAAATTGCTGAAACTGCAATAAAATCAATTGAAATAAAAGAAATAATCGAAGAGAGCATGAATTTTTAAAGCATTCAATTGAAGGATGAACAAATGTAAACATATTCGATTAAATAGCTAGATGTATCGATTAAATTCTACTTTAATTAATATTTATTTTATATTTAACTTCCATCAAATTACATTTAAATGATATTATTGATCGTAGGAGTTGTATTATTATTAATTGGTATAGCTTTATATATAGGTTCAGCCAAAACCATTGGTAAATTAAATGCTATTCAAAGTACTGATTTATCCAAAATTAAAAATATACTCGAAAATTTTGAAGGGCTTAGCAATGCACATGGGGCTGGTAATTTTAGTCTTTTCACTAAAATGAATGGAAAGGCATTTAGCACCAATCCTATTCATGCTGAATTCACAAAAAAGCCATGTGTTTATTATAGAGTATTATTAGAACAAGAATATGAAACATTAGTGATCACGGAAAATAAAGAAGGAAATCCGGCTAAACGTTGGGAGCGAAAGACAAAAAAACTAATTGATACTGAAAATAAAGTACTTGATTTTTTATTAAAAGATGAAACAGGCGAGATTCCAATCAATATTAATGATTCAGGTTTAAAGGGAATCGTGTCATATTCCAAGTTCGAAAAAGAACCCCCAAATACTTCCATATTTAATATAGAAGGCTTTAATTTAATGAATGGTACAAACTCGAAGACAATTGGTTATCGATACGAAGAAAGTATGATTCCGATTGGACAACCTTTATTTGTACTAGGTGACGCGAATGATAGGAATGGTAAATTGATGGTTTCGGCACCGGTTTTAAAGGAAAACCCTTTTATTGTAAGCACCCAAACAGAAGATGAAATCCGAAAAGGCATCAAGCGTTCAGCGGCAAATACAAAGATAGGCGGAATAATTGCTGTTGTAATTGGGGTAGGGCTATGCATTTATGCCTTATTAAAATGGTATCAATGGGTGTGATTGCTGAATTATATGGACTTTCTCTTCAATTCGAAAGGCTATTTTTTTAGTATTTTAATGAATTTATAAACTAAATGAAAGCTAAAAATCAAAATAAAAATTACTTTTGTTAACTAAACTATACAGTATGTCAAACGGATTATTAAAAGGAAAAAGAGGAATTATATTTGGAGCATTAAACTCACAATCAATTGCTTGGAAAGTTGCTGAAAGAGCCCATGAACAAGGTGCTGAAATAGTGTTGACGAATGCACCAATTGCAATGAGAATGGGTGAAATTAATGAGTTAGGAGAAAAAATTGGAGCTACAATCATACCTGCAGATGCCACTAATATAGAAGATTTAGAAAATTTGATTACCAAATCAATGGAAGTTTTGGGAGGTAAATTGGATTTTATTTTGCACTCTATTGGCATGTCAGTCAACGTGAGAAAAGGCAATCATTATACCAGTGAGAATTATGATTATACATTAAAAGGTTTGGATGTGTCTGCATTATCTTTTCATAAAGTAATGCAAACAGCTATGAAATTGGACGCCATGAATGAATGGGGTTCTATACTGGCATTAACTTACATTGCTGCACAAAGAGTATTCCCAGATTATAATGACATGGCAGATAACAAAGCATATCTTGAGTCAATCGCGCGTAGTTTTGGTTATCATTATGGTATTAAAAAACATGTAAGGGTTAATACCATTTCTCAATCTCCAACAGTAACAACTGCGGGAAGTGGTGTGAAAGGATTTGACAGCTTCATTAGTTATGCTGAAAAGATGTCACCTTTAGGAAATGCTTCTGCTGATGATTGTGCGAACTATGCAGTTTCATTATTTTCGGATTTAACTAGGTATGTAACCATGCAAAATTTGTATCATGATGGAGGTTTTTCAAACTCAGGAGTGACACAACAAGTTATTGATAAATTCACAAATGAATAATAAAGATTAGTACTTAATAAAGTAAACACTCACTTTTTAGTGGGTGTTTTTTTTGAAATTACATTTTCTAAAATTACTTTGAATTCATTTAAAATAATTGAAGTAGCACCCCAAATAATTCTTTCTTCTATATAAAAGCAAGGAATGTTTTTAAGTACTTGACCCATGTGATTTGGAATGTCTTTTTTTACTTTGCTTTTTGGGTTAAGTAAATCGCTAACTTTAATTTTAAAGACTGATTTTACTTCTCTTTCGGATAAAATAAAAGGTGTTTCGCTTTGAACCAAACCAATAAAGGGTTGGACTGAAAAATTACTCACTGGAATATAAATAGGAGTTAATTTGCCTAAAAGGTCAACGTTTTCAGGTTGGATGCCTATTTCTTCTTGAGTTTCTCTAAGTGCAGTTGCAGCTAAGTTCAAATCATATTTTTCTTTTTTACCACCAGGCAAACTTATTTGACCTGAATGTGGACTTCCATCAATGGTTCTTTCCATTAAGGTAATTGATAATTCTTGCTCTTTTGCTGAAAGCAAACAAAGTACCGCAGATTCCTTTACATTTTTACTGGGTTTGGCTATTGAAGATAAAGTCCTAAAAGGAATCATGTCAATGTGTGCAGATTCTCCAGGAAGTGTTAACAATTCCTGTTGAATTAATTCGTAAATTGCACCGGTTTTAATGAGTGATTCCATTGAAAACAAAATTAACACTTTTACATGATTAAATCATGATTTTTTCAAAGACAGAAGCCTTAAATATTTTAAAAGCAAATTCAGAAGAGACCGTTTCTGACCAATATGAACAATTAATTTTTGATTGGAAACAAAAATATTTGAGAGAAATTCCTCCTGTTGCGATTATTAAGGCCCATCAAAACAAGATAACAAGGTTAAATGAAGCCATGTTGACATTCGGGTTTGCATTTAAACAGCAAGCCCATGCAGGTATAGTTCTAGCTGATACGGCAACATGTATTGATTTATTAAAAAATTATCAAAGTACATTAATGCCAATTAAACTTGGAATTGCGAATGCAACAAACGGTGTTATCCTTATCCAATTCCTCAATGATTTGGTCAAATTAGAAGAACATTTACTTTATAACCTATCGGTTTATGGGAAGGATTTAGCTTTTTCAGACTGGTCATTGGTTAAACTTTCACAGTCAATTTCGGTGTTTGATATTCAAAAGGAAATATTGGATAAAGGACTTCATGAATCAGAAATAATGGACTATCTTCGCAATGAAATTAAAAATAATACGTTTCCTTTTCAAAGTAGTTTATTAAATTTAGTACTAAAAGGAATCAAATATTTCCAATAGAATGAGTGCAACACCAGAAACTTATGCAAACCTTAAAGCATTGTTAGACAAGGAGAAATTTCCAAAACCATATGTCTTTAAGTTTATTATATTAACAGACCCCACAAAAGAAAAGTTAATTAAGGATATTTTTGATAAGCGCGCAAAAATTACCTTGAATAGTTCAAAAAGTAACAAATATACTACGGTAAGCATTTTACAAAATATGGAAAGCAGTGAAGCAATTATTGAGAAATATTTAGAAGTGAGTAAAATTGAAAATGTAATTCATATTTAATGGGAGATTCAGCAGGTTTAAATGATGCAAGCACCTTTGATATTATCATGGGTGTTATTTATGGAATTACAGCAGCTTTGCTTATTGTAACAGCATATATAATTTATACCAAACAGTTTCGTAAAAAGAAAATGGAAGCAATGAATTCCATCAGATTTGAAACGGCAAAGTATAATATATACAGTGAGGCAACTCAATTGTTAATTGAAGTACCAAGCACTATGGTAGTTGAATTGGATTTATTAAATGGAGAAGAAAAGTTGGTAGACTCTTTATTTAATGGCAACATCCTTGCAGGAGAAAAAATAATTAATTTTAATCCTCGAAATTTTAAGGAAGGCTCTTATTACTTTAAATTACAAGCACCTGGAACATCAATACTAAAGAAAATTATAATTTCACATTCAAATTAACATGAAAGGTATCCTCCTCATATTCGGTATTTTTTGGCTGTCAACAAATTTTTTATTTGCCCAATCTTTGACGCCTAAGGGTTCATTATATGTAGATGTCACCATTCCCACCAACGAAAGAAACAGAGCCTTTGAACAAACCATGGAAGGGTTATTTCATGGGAGTATTGGTTATCAACGAAATGTTTACAAAGGCTTGACGATAGGAGCAGGAGTAAATTATACTTATTTTACAATGAATCGCTTTGCCTTTAACTCTACCATTGGTACAGGGGGGGCTCATTTACCAGCTGTTCATCTAAAACTTGGTTATGAAAAATTTACGACTGATAGGGTTTCATTATACGGTGGTTTAAAAGTTGGTTATGGCGATTTTATTGCCATGTCTGATTCATGTCTATTAAACGGAGGTAATGGTCGTACTCAACATCCTTCTTTATTTATTGCACCTCAAATTGAAGTAAACTTTTTAACCGAATTGGGTTCTTCTGATGCATTTAATGCAATAATCGGATATTCCATCTATTTTCAAGAGTACAATGCTTCTTATTTGTGTAGGGAATCCTTTCCAGGATTTATACCCGAATACAGTCAAGGACTGCTTAGGTTTTTAAATTTTGGCTTTGGTTATAAATACTATTTCGCCAAATAAAAAAGCATTCAATTTATTCAAAATTTTCCTTGCTTTACACAAATTGAGGTTCAAAACAATTTTGTGGGACAAATTTTCAACAGCAAATAAGGACTAAGTTTGTGCTGTGGAGCACATATTTCATATTAAACAGTCTGAGGTAAATGCATTGATTAGGTTAGTCGAAGACCCTGATCCAATTGTTTATTCTCTAGTACGTCATAAACTTGTAAGTTATGGCTCAACTGTTTTACCAAATATTGAACGCAGTTGGCTCAAGGAATCTAAAAGTGAATCTCACCAATCTAAATTAAAGGATATTATTAGTGAAATTCGCTTGGCAGAACTAAGTGAAAAATTGAAGAAATGGAAAAATTCTACTAATCGAGATTTACTTAAAGGAGCCTTAATCATTAGTCAATACCAATTTCCAAATATCAATGAATTGATGATAGAAAAGGAAATTGAAAAAATACAACAAAAGGTTTGGTTAGAGATAAATGATAGCCAAACAGCATATGAAAGTGTTAAGGTATTCAATCATGTAATGTTTGATATTCTTGGCTTTGAAGGGAGTAGGAAAAATTTCTTTTCACCTCAAAACTCCTTCATTTATTCAGTTTTGAGAAATAAAAAAGGAACTCCTTTAAGCTTATCTGTTATATATTCGATTGTTGCCCAAAGATTAGATTTACCTATTTATGGGGTGAACTTACCCAATCAGTTTATTTTAGGGTTTGTAGACGAAAACAAAACCTTAAAAATGTTGAATATTCATCCTGAAAGAAATGTCTTATTTTACATTAATCCATTTGCTAAAGGAAGAATTTTTGATCAAAATGAAATTGAAGCTTATTTAAAAAGTTTAAATCTACCTTTTGATAAGGAATATTATGAACCTTGTTCAAATACCGACATATTAAAAAGAATGCTGGCAAATTTAACTTTCGCTTATCAAAAAGCAGGCGCTTTAGATAAAGTTGAAGAACTCACTAAACTAAAATTAATTTTGTAGTATTGTAGACCAAACAAGTCTGATTTGAAATTAATTAATTCCATTACTGCTTTTTATTTCTTCATTAAAATTTCTGTGTTACTTGCCGTTTTTTATTCAAATTCAGCATGGTGTCAAATCACTTTGGTTAAAGAAATAGGCGAATCAATTTCACCAAAATCTATCGTTTACAATGGTGTTGGTTTGTTTGCAGCTCAAAACATGATGTACCGGCATACCATTACTTTTTATAATGCAAAAGGAAAGCTGGTTAAGTCACTTAAAGACCATGTCAACTTGCATCAATTAGGATTTGATACTTATCAAGACCGAACTTATTTAGGATCACCTGTTGAAGCTTGTTTTACCAATGATGGAAAATATTTATGGGTTTCGAATTATGCTATGTATGGGCCAGAATTTAAAAAAGAAGGATGTGATGGTTGTTCAGGTAAAAATTATGATCCTAGTTTTTTATATAAAGTCAATACCAGTTCATTTGAAATAGAATCCATTATAGAAGTAGGTTCTGTACCCAAGTTCGTTGCAGTTAGTCCCAATGGAAAACTATTGATTGTAAGTAATTGGACCAGTTCTGATATTTCCATAATTAGTTTAAAAACAGAAAAAGAAATTAAAAGGGTAGATGTGGGGGCTCGACCAAGGGGTGTTGTAATTGACAACAAAAACCAATTGGCTTATGTTGCAATTATGGGGTCCGATAAAATTGCAAAAGTAAATTTACTGAACTACAATGTCTCTTATATTCAAAAAGTGGGGAAAGGACCTAGGCATTTAATATTAAATAAAGACAATACACTGTTGTATGTTGCGTTAAATAACATCAATAAGTTGCTGAAAATTAATCTACTCACAGGTGAAAGAACATATTGTACGGTAAATGCTGGACCTAGAACCATGGTCATGTCAGCAGATGAAAAACTTTTGTACGTTGTTAATTATTATGCCAATACTTTCCAAAAAGTTGGAGCCGATTCATTTACAGTTCTTGAAACCATCAAAACAAAACATCACCCGATAGGTATCACCGGAAATTGGAAAAGTAATGAATTATGGGTGGCTTGTTATTCTGGTGTAATTCAAATATTCAGAGATGGTGAAAAATCTATTTCAAAAATAAATGAACCCGAAATCAAAACTGTTGAAGTGGATGAAAAAGAAGCGGTCATGGTAGCCATTAAAAAAGCACCAAAACTAAAGGGTGCGGTTCAAAAAATGGATATTATGGCAGTAACAATCCCAGTAAAAGCTATAAAAGTGTTAGATGAGGTAAATATTGTTTCTAGCATGCCCTGTCAGTATCACCTTATAGTAGGCAGTTTTAAAGAAAGTAATAATGCTTTAGCATATAAAAAAACACTCATTAGCCAAGGCTATGATGCCATAATTCTTAAATCGCACAAAAACAATTTAAATTTAGTTTCCATTGCCCAGCATGAAGGTTTAACAGCAGCTGAAAAAGATAAGGCCGACTATAAAAAAAACCAAGGTAAATCAAGTTGGATTTACCTTGAGGAATGTAAATAATTTTAGCTTTTATTTATTGCTTTCAAAACGTCTTTAATTGACTTATACGTGTTTTTTTTGATGGTATCGAAAGCGGCCTTTGGTAAATAAACTGCTTCAGTAATAGCTTCTTCCAATTGGGGTGTCAATTCAGTGTTATCATCCCCTGCCTTCAATAAATACCAGTAAGTCTTTTTTAAATGGTTTTTTTCTTTTCGTACATAAGTGTGATAAGTATTTAATAAATGCTTTTCAATTAGGGGTGGGGTTGTTAATCCACATTCCTCCATGATTTCTCTTACTGCTGCTTCTTCTATGGTTTCTCCTGCTTCCAATTTTCCTTTTGGAATATCCCATTTCCCATCTCTTTTTATAAAGAGGTATTTTTTATTTAGTTCTACTAAGCCACCTGCAGCTTCCACGAACTTATAGTTTTCAAAAACTGAATTAAACACTGCTTCTGATTCAATTTCAATGTATAAGTCTGTGAAATCAGAATTTTTAAATTCAGCCAGTCCATTTCGGATTTCTTCTATGGATAAAAAATCTTCTGTACTTTCTGGATTAATTTCAAAAAATACAGGCTTGTTATCGATAAAAACTTTATAAATTTGCATATATGATATTAAATAAAGATAAGGCGCTAAAGGTAGCAGAATTTTTGCTTCAAATCAAAGCGGTTAAGCTTCAACCTCAAAATCCTTTTACATGGTCGAGTGGGTGGCAATCTCCTATTTATTGTGATAATAGGAAAATTCTTTCTCACCCAAAAGTAAGAACTTACATTCGTCAGGTATTTGTTGAAACCATCATGGAAAAATATGGTAAACCAGATGTAATTGCTGGGGTTGCAACAGGTGGAATTGCAATTGGTGCATTAATAGCTGAACAAATGGGCTTACCTTTTATTTATGTAAGATCATCTGCTAAAGCACATGGCATGCAAAATCAATTAGAAGGGGATTACAGTGCAGGACAATATGTAATAGTAATCGAAGATTTAATATCAACAGGAGGAAGTAGTTTAAAAGCTGTTGAGGCCATAAGAGGAGCTGGTATGTCGGTGAAAGGTTTAGTAGCTGTATTTACCTACAACTTTCAATTGGCCATTCATAATTTTGAAGTGGCGCAATGTGATTATACAGTGCTAACTGATTATGACCATTTAATCAATCAAGCAATTGAAGAAAATTATATTACAGTGAATGATAAAGAATCGTTGACTGCCTGGAGAATGAACCCTGAAATGTGGATTGCTAATGTCAACTAAAATAGAAAGTAAAAAAGTGATCATTGCAAATTCTGCGCAAGCTGTTTTTGAGTTTTTAAACGACTTTAATAATGTGAAGAAATTGTTGCCTGAAGATAAAATCTCGGACTGGGAGGCAACTATAGATGCCTGTTCTTTTAAAATTCAAAATGCCGCCATTATTCCTTTGGTTAAAAAAAGTACCATACCTTTTTCTAAAATTGATATTGTAGGTGGCGAAAAAGCGCCTTTCCCGTTTACTTTAGACATTTTTATCAATGAAAAAGGCGCTAATGAAACGGAAGCCTACTTATTTTTTAATGGTGATATCAATATGTTTTTAAAGATGATGGTTGTTAAACCATTGACTGCTTTATTTGATCATATGGCGAATGAATTAAAAGTTGAATTGGAAAATAATATCGCTTAAGGTTTTTTGCTTGCCAATTCAATAACTTTTAAAGCCATTTTATCCCAAGTAAACTTATCTTTTTCAGCTTCAAAATTGGCTTGAAACTCAGCCGTCCTATGCTTTTCAAAATAATCGCTAAGGGCCAATTCAATCGCTTTTGGATCTCTTTCAACCACATATCCTACTTTTTCGTGAGGAACCATTTCTGGTAGGCCACCAACGTTGGTCACCAACATGGGTGTTTCAAAATGATAGGCTATTTGAGTGACACCACTTTGTGTGGCCGATTTATAAGGTTGAGCAATGATTTCTGCAGCAGAAAAATAATAGCCTACTTCCTCATCTTTAATGAATTCGTTTTTGACAATGACCTCATTTTCTAAATCCAATTCTTTGATCAATTGTTGGTATTCTGCTTCATTCGCATAATATTCTCCAGCAACTAATAATTTTACGCCATATTTTTTATGATCAAAAAGTTTGAATGCTTTCAATAATAAATCCAACCCTTTATAATCTCTGATGAGCCCAAAGAACAATATATATTTTAATTCAGTTTGTAGCTTTAAGTGTTCTTTAGCCACTAATTGTGAGTATTTTGGACCATAGTTATCAAAGAGCGGGTGAGGATTGTATAAACAAGTTGTATCGGTAAATGTCTTCAAGTCATTTGCAACACTCCTACTCATGGCAATAAATCCATCATTTGGTTTGATAAAATACTTGGTGAATTGTTTGTCTCCGATTCTAGACTCATGTGGAATTACATTATCTAATATGGTAATGATTTTCGTATGCTTATTTTTTTTGATGATTCTGCCAATTGTTCCGAAGCAAGGTCCCATAAAAGGTAGCCAATATCGAAAAATGACAATATCAGGCTTTGAACGTTTGATGCTACCACCAACTTTTAGCCAATTGAATGGGTTGATAGCACTCAATTTCCTTTTAATCTTTAAATCTGCTGGCGCTTTTGCTTCAGAAAATTGCGTTTTACCTGGGAATAAAAAATTTGGATACTGGGTGGTAAATGTAATGATGTTTACCTGGTTCCCCATTTGCTGTAATTCTTCGGCAAGTCTTTCATTTCCCAAGGCAATTCCACCTCTAAAAGGGTGTGCAGGACCGACAATGGTTATTTTTAAATTACCATTAATCATCAATATCTTTTTCTATCAAGTAGGTGTTTCTGTTGGTAGCGCTTCGTCCAATTAATTCAGCAATAAATCCAGCTAAAAATAATTGAGTTCCAATAATCATACTCGTTAATCCAACATAAAATTCTGTTCTATCAGCAACTAATCTAGCACCGGTATCGAAAAACAACTTATTTATGATGAGCCAAAAAGCAATGCCAAACCCTATCATAAAAAATAAGGTACCGAACAACCCAAAAAAGTGCATGGGCTTTTTACCAAATCTGGTAATAAATGTAATGGTAAACAAATCTAAAAACCCATTGATAAATCTATTGAGTCCAAACTTTGATTTACCATATTTTCTTTCTTGGTGTTGCACTACTTTTTCACCAATTTTATTGAAACCAGCAGCTTTAGCGATTACTGGAATGTATCGGTGCATTTCACCAAATATTTCTACCGATTTAACTACTTCTCTTTTATAAGCTTTTAAACCACAGTTCATATCGTGTAACTTAATACCACTAATCATGCGGTTTACACCATTGTACAACTTAGTAGGGATTGTTTTAGAAAGGGGATCGTATCTTTTCTTTTTCCAACCAGAAACCAAGTCAAATCCTTCTTTGGTAATCATGTCGTACAATTCAGGAATCTCTTCAGGTGAATCTTGAAGGTCAGCATCCATTGTGATGACTACATCCCCGCTAGTTGCTTGGAATGCCACATGCAAGGCAGCGGATTTTCCATAATTGCGTTGAAATTTAATTCCTTTAACAGAATTGTCCTTGCTTTTTAATTCCTCAATTACTTTCCACGAGCCATCAGTTGATCCATCATCAATAAAAATAATTTCGTACGAAAATTGATGGGCATTCATTACCTTTTGAATCCATTGATGTAATTCAGGTAATGACTCGTCTTCGTTTAACAATGGAACGACGATAGATATTTGTGGATTTGTGGACATAAGTATTGCAAGCAAATATAATTAACCCTTTTTTAATATGCCTACCTAGTTAAATAATTTTAAGATTTAATTTTGATACATGCTAAAAAATCACTTATTCAATGATGATTTTCCTATTTTCTGTCAAGCCATCCACTTTCAATCTTATAAAATAAATCCCAGCTGGCAAGTCATGGTTTAATGTAAAGAAAGAAGAAGCAATACTATTTTTTGAATATACTCGCTTTCCCGTCAAATCAATCATTTCAAGATCATATACTTGCCCATTTTTCCATTCAATATTAATTTGGTCTTGACTAGGGTTCGGGAAGATGTTGACTTGTTTAAATAAATCAAAATCAGCTAAACCATTTGGATTAGGCCCAGCATTGTAACACATAGAAGTGTCGGAACACCCATTATATGTAACAATAACCGCATAAGCGCTTGCCGAAGGAGCAGACAGGGTTTGAGCAGTTTGCCCAGGAACAATGGCATAATTATTATTACAATCTAACCATTGATATGTGGCATTGTCTTGACCTGCTGCAATAAATTCAGGTGTTACCACTACGGATACATCAACCGAACTAAATGTTAAATCTAATGTGATAGTTGAATCACAGCCATTCATATCAGTAAAGACCATAGTCGCATTGTTATTATTCGTTGTATAAGTATTACCATCAATCCAAGTATAAGCATTGTCACAAGTTGTAATGACATCCACAGTGTTTGATAAGTTAAAAATGCTAAGGTTGATAATTTCAATGGAATCGCATCCTGAAGCACTGGTATAGGTATTGGTATATACAGTGTCTGATGTCCATGTGTATCCATTAAAGTCAGTGAATGGGCCACAATTTGAAGCGAAAATTGTACTAGAAGTGGAGTAGTTTATTGTTAAATTCAAGGTGACTACTGAGTCACAACCATTAGTATTAGTAAGTGTGTCAGTCGCAATATTATTATTACTTGTATAGGTGTTTCCATCAATCCAAGTATAAGCGTCGCAAGCGACAATAACAGCTGTACCACTTGAACTGGTATTTAATTGCAAAGTAATCGTAATTACAGAGTCACAGCCTGCAACATTTAGAATTGTATCGTTAAAAGTGCCAGAACTTGAATAAGTTAATCCACTAGGGGAATTGTAAGTATCACATGCCATTACTGAAATGGTATCGTAAGTTGTTGAACATGAAAAAGAACAAGGAATTGCTGTATGAAACCCTAAAGAATCATCCATGTCTTGTACATAAATATCCCATTCAGTTGCCCCAATTGCCCAATCGGTTTGACCGCTTTGAATATTTATTTTTCGAATCAAAGTATGATTCACAGTAGAGCCTGTATCCACAGGCCAATTAGTGCCTGGATCAACTCCAATGACTCCTATAATGTCAAGCGTGTCGCCGGTACTTATTTTTTGAAGCCAAACAGCATCATCTCCATTATAAGAAATTACGCCTGAAACGGTATCACTTTCAATAGGGATATTACCAGTAGCTTGAGAGTTACTAATTACATAAACATTGCCTGGATTTAAATTTCCAAACATGGTAAAACTAGCACTTGAAGTTGCACTTCCATTTGAATTCCTGTGCAATTTGTAATCGGATAAATCAATGATGGTGTTGGTGGGGTTGTATATCTCAATTGCCTTATTATTACTTGAACCTTCAATGTATTCTGAAATAAACAAATCAGTGCATTGGGCACTTAGATTGAGACTAGAGAGTAAAAGAATTGTAAGGGATAAAAAATATTTCATCTTCAAGGAATTTAATAATTTCAAAAAGATAATTAATTTCTGCTACAATAAAAAGGAAAAATGCTAAAATATAGTTGATTAGCATTTTCCTTTTTCAATGTATTTCTTCACATAAAAATCCTTGCTTCAATAAAATTTTGCTGACTTGTGTTGAAGAAGTTGTAGGTTTTTCAACCCGGAGAATGTTTTCACAATCCTCCAAGTCGAAATTCCAGTGGCCTTCTTTTTTTATCAAGGTATCCAAAACATGACTCAATTTTTGGATACTATCTTCTGATTTTACGTTTGTTTTAAAAACAAGGACTTGACTCATGCTCGGTCGTAAAAAAATGGTGGCTCAATACCTAAACTTCTCAAGTACACATATCCTTGTCCTCGGTGATGAATTTCGTTGTCTATGTAATAAAAAATGGTAGATTGAACAGTACCTTCATACATACCAAATGCCATGATTGAATCTTGGAATCGATCCGCTGATAATTGTGGCCAATATTTATTGATAATTTCAGTGGTTTCGTCCCATTTAGCCAATAAGTTTGCTTTTTTATTTTGGTGATCAATGGTCTCCACCAATTCAGCTTTTTCACCGCTTACAATTTCTATCAAGCCAGGGCCAGCAATACCGATTAATTCCATACACATTTCAGCAAAGGTTCTCATGCCCCCAATTGAAAAGTTAAAAAGATCTTTCTCAGGCATGGCTTCAATTACTTTTCTGGTCACATTTCTATGTCCGGTCCAATGTGCAAATAATTGTGCTGTGCTGATGACAACGTTTTCTGTGTTTACATTTGTGTTCATAATTTTTATTTTAGTGATTAATTTGATTTAGACAAATGTAAAAGCGGGTTGTGACAACAGTTTGTCAGCAGTAAAAATAAATCATTTAGTTTCAGTTTAAAATACTGATTTTTAACGATATATGTTTAATTTAATTTTATGAAAAAACTTGTTGACATACCCTTGTCACTTTCTTGTTTTTACTTTAGCAATTATTGAATGGAGCCTTATTTTTTTAAGGTATATTGAATAAGGTGAAGTGACAAAAACGGAAAAGATGAGGTGGACAAGCAGTGTATTAATTAAATTGAAATCCTATATTTGGAACATAGGTGCAGCGATTATGGATTTAGACAACATCAGTAGATTTGATAGAATAGTAGCCATATTAATTCATTTACAGTCGAAGCAAATTGTAAGGGCAAAAGACCTTGCCGATCGGTTTGGTGTGAGCTTACGTACCATATATAGAGATATTCGCAGCTTGGAAGCTTCAGGTGTTCCAATAAATAGTGAAGCTGGGATTGGTTATTCCATAGTTGATGGATACAGATTACCACCCATAATGTTTACAAAGGAAGAAGCGGGAAGTTTTGTGGCTGCAGAAAAGCTCATGCAAAAGTTTACAGATAAGTCATTGGGAGCACATCATCAATCAGCCATGTTTAAACTCAAATCAGTATTAAAAGGAAAAGAAAAAGCATGGATTGAATCATTGGAACACCACATTAATGTCGATCCTGCTGAAACCATTTTTAACGAAAAGTTACCAGATGCCTTGTCCATTTTATTCGAAAGTATCGCGGAAAAGAAGCAAGTGGCGTTAAAATATCAAGCCTTAAATAGTGATGACCCCACAAATAGAGTAGTGGAGCCAGTTGGTTTGTTCAATGAAAATAATTTTTGGTATGTTTATGCCTATTGCCACATGCGCAAAGATTATCGTCAGTTTAGAACGGAC
>CBDUKB010000005.1:0-32683 GCA_965367695.1 uncultured Putridiphycobacter sp. | reverse complement strand
TTAATTGAATGGATGGGGTTAAATGAAAAAAAACCAGGGCTTATTTTGGTTTTACTGGTCCATCAATTTTATTATCCAATTTATGGATTATTATTATGCTTAACATTACCTTTCCAGGCAAATGGAAAAAAATTAACTAAATTTTAATGCTTAGCATTGACAATAAAAAATATCAATTTACAAGAACATGAAATTTACCGAACTAAATCTTAAACCAGCATTAATTGAAGCACTTGACTATATGGGGTTTGAAACTGCCACTCCCATTCAAGAAAAAGCCATTCCAATGGTGTTAGATAATAAAGATTTAATTGCTTGTGCCCAAACAGGTACTGGAAAAACGGCAGCTTTTATTTTACCCATCTTAAACAAGTTAATTGGTAAAAAAGATACAGCGATTGACACATTGGTAATTGTGCCTACCAGAGAACTAGCGATTCAAATTGAACAACAAATTCAAGGCTTGTCATACTTTATTTCTGTAGGATCAAAAGCCATTTATGGTGGAGGTGGCGGAAAAGATTGGTCGGAAGAAAAAGAGGCTTTAACGAAAGGAACTGATATTATTGTGGCCACACCAGGTAAACTAATTTCTCATTTAAAATTGGGATATGTCAACTTTAAAAATGTTAAACACTTGGTGTTAGATGAAGCTGATAGAATGTTAGACATGGGCTTTATTGATGACTTACAAAAAATAATTTCCTTTTTACCTGAAAAACACCAAACCCTACTTTTTAGTGCAACCATGCCTAAAAGTATTAATCAATTGGCGCAAAAAATATTGCATCATCCTGAAGAGATTAGATTGTCTATTTCTAAACCAGCTGCGGGTGTGTCACAAAATGTATACCTAACTTTCGATAATCAAAAAAACAAAGTACTTCAACATATCATCAGAGAAAGAAAAGATTTTGAAAGTATCATCATTTTTACTTCTTCAAAATTAAAAGTAAATGAAATTGTCAAAGATTTAAAAAGAGCTGGTCTTCCGGCAACAGGAATCTCGTCTAATTTAGAACAGAATGAAAGAGAAGAGGTTTTAAGAGGGTTTAGATCAAGAAGAATTCGAATACTTGTTGCTACAGATGTGATGAGTAGGGGAATTGATATTAAAGAGATCAATATGGTCATCAATTATGATGTGCCACATGATGCTGAAGATTACGTACATAGAGTTGGTAGAACAGCAAGAGCAAACACTACTGGAGAAGCTTTTACTTTAGTGAATCAAAAAGACATGCACCGTTTCCGTAAAATTGAAACCTTAATTGAAATGGAGATTCCAAAAATGCAACCACCAGCTGATTTAGGTGAAGGACCTAAATGGGAATCCAAAGGTGGAAACAATAAACCAAGAAATAAGAAAAAGTTTTCTCCTAATAAAAAGCGAAGCTTTAATAAAAAGCCAAACGAATCGAATCGGGACAAAAAATAGGATTGCGCATATAATATTTATTAAGATTTAACGTTTTAATTGAAAATCATTCAATTATGGCTGAAAAATTACTTAACCAGTAAATTTTACTCACATGTTAAATAAGGTAAGTACGGTACTTTTGTTTTTAAGTACAACAATTGTTCAAGCCCAAGTAAATGAGACAAAAAAAATCCAATTTGGCTTTAGTTTGGGAGCAAACACCACGCTTTTAAAAGTAAAATCACCCAATAATGTATATCGGGCAGTAAACAACTTTGGCGCTGACCTAGGTATTTTAAGTGAATATGCGCTAATTCCCAGCTTATCAGTTATTGGACTGGCAAGCTTTTCTTTCAATAACGGAATGATAATTGAAGACAATCCTGCTCCTTTTCCAGTTTCGAAATTCTTTTCTAAATCCCTTGATTTTGGCATTAACCTAAAATATAAAATAAAACCTGGCAACAATTTCTCGCCCTATTTAATAATTGGTCCCGCTTATCAAATCAATCTCGATAAAGTTGATTACAGCAATGTATTTCTTCCAAAAAACAACTTGACATTAGATTTGGGGTTTGGTGTGGATAAGAAATTGACGTATTATAATTTTTCGCCAGCATTAAAATACAGCCTTGGCTTGACAAACGTCAATACAAACCCAGCCATTAAATCGGTTTATGCACATTACTTAAAGCTAGTTTTAAATTTTAAAAATTAAACAATTACTTCTCCATTTTCATTGGTCGTTAATGCTTCACTCATAAAATCAAAGAATGGACGCATGGCTTTGAACGCAGCATTTACTTCATTTAAAAATTGTGGACTCAATACTTCCTCATCTGTAAAGCTACGGGCCAACAAATACTGTTTATAACGCAACAAATCAATGGCAGGATGCGCTTTATCAATGCCTTTTGGTGCTGTTTTCAGCTGGTCTCCTTGCAAGAGACCAAAATGCTTCTTAAAATTTTTATCATTTAATATCGCCCGAAATTCATCTTCAAACTCGGCAATATTGTAACGCATCTTTTTCAAATCTTTGGGTTCTGGTCCCCAAAAACCACCTCCAATAAAACTATTGTTAGGTTCTATATGAAAATAATAGCCACCCCTCAACAATTTTGTCGCCCTTTTAAATGAACCAGAAAAATGCGTTTTATATGGGGCTTTATTTTTTGAAAATCGTACATCTCGATAAATTCTAAACACACTTTTTTTACCATTTACAGTTTCAATATTATCGTGCTTTTTCACCTCATTGAGCAATTCATCAGCAAAATCAACAAATTTATTTTTCTCAATTTCATAAGTTGGTTTGTTTGCTGCAAACCAATCTCTATTATTGTTTTTAGCTAAATCATTAATAAATGTAAAAATGCTTTTTTGAATTTGCGCCATAACTTAATTGATTAATTTTTCAAAACCTTTATTTGCATAAGAATGCAATTGATTACTTTGATTATAAATGAGGTATATATCTAATTCCAATTCAGGATGCGCTGCTACAAAATCAATTGTTTTATCTGTCCCCATTACCATAAAAGCGGTTGCATAACCATCCGCTAAGGCACAATTATTTGCAATTACAGTTACGCTTAATAATTGATGTGTTACTGGAGCACCTGTTTTAGGATCAATGGTGTGCGCGTATTTTTTTCCATCTTTTTCATAAAATTGACGATAAGAGCCAGAAGTCGCAGCGGCCCTATTTTCCAAGGCTATTATTTCCATTATTTCTCTATTACTTGCCGTAGAATTTTCAATCGGTCGATCAATGCCAATCGTCCATATATTGCCTTCTGCATTTTTGCCTTTTACCCTTATTTCCCCACCAATTTCTACGAAATAATTTTTCGCACCTTTTGATTCTAATAAAGCTGCAACAACGTCAACTGCTTGCCCTTGCGCAATCGCATTAAATACAAGTTTAAATCCAGGGGTTCTTTTATGTAACATAGAAACCCCTTGCTCTTTTGGATAAAAATTATAATGATACCCTGGTTTAAATCCTATTATTTTTTTAGTTGCTTCAATTTTATTAGAATCGGGTAAGTTTTCAATATCTTTCATAAAACCCCAATCTTCTAGCAATGGGTATACAGAAGGATCAAAGGCACCATTTGTTTGATTGAAAATATCGAGTGAAACCTCCATGCAATCATTGAAATAATTAAAGGTGTCATTGTAATTGAATTTACCGGCTGGGGCAGCATTAAATTTTGAAATGATGGAACTTGAAATATAAGTACTCAATGCCGTATCAAAATGACTTAAAACTAAGTCAATTTCTTTTTGTTCCAACTCGATATTATCGTTACATAAAATGGTGTAAGTAGTTCCTTGGGTATTGCCGTAAAAAGTAATGCCTTTTACCTGTTCTTTATTAATTTCTTTGAAACCAGAATCATCATTTTGATTCGTACAGTTGATAAGAAATAAAGCAATAAAAATAATACTTAATGATAAGTTAAATTTGCGTCTTCCGTCTGATCTTGCCATGTAAATTCTGTGATTGGATTGCCGTTTTTTGAATAAGAAATTCCGTATTTCATTTGTGTTTTCTCATAAATATTACCTTCTCCATTAATTACTACCACTCTTCGCACAACATAACTCACTAAATATCCATCATCATCTTTTTGCTCATATACTTCCTGCGTTACTCCTTCTGGGTACTTGGTTCCCAACTCATTTTTTACAGCTTGGGTAATATTTTTAATATCAATTTCCATTAAGGAAATAATTTTATCTTCTGTGGCATTTAAAACCAATTCGTTATTTTTCTGAGTACTTCTTTGTTCATCTGCCATCACAGTTCCATTAATCTGAATTTCATCTGCATTGACATCAGCACTATTATCGGCCTTTATTTGATTATCGCTTAATTCGTTATCAAAATCATTTAGTTTATTTGTGGCATGGTGCATTTGATTATCAGCATGTGCATTTTCTTTTGACTTTAGAATGGAGATGTCCGTAATTTTGTCACTAATTTCGTCATTATCTTCATACAAGTTTTCCATTTTATTTTGATGACTCGTGCTTTGGTCAGCTTTCAACTCATCTATTGACTCACTTGTCATACTTGTTTGCAACTGATTATCATTTGCTTGTAAAAGCATTGCATCTTGAATATTTTTGTCAATTTCAACCTTTATTAATTCAGTGTTCTCTCTTCCTTTATCGGCTTTTGATTTTGCCATACTCAAATCTGTACTGAGGTCTTCTGCTTCAATCAAAGTATTTCCTGAAGCATTGCTTTGAATTTCTTTAGCCCTTTCACTATCTCTGTTGTACTGCTCATTAGTTTCTGTTATCACATTTTCCATTTTTTGACGTGGAAGATCACTATATATAATGGATGCTGATTGTTCCGACAACATATTTTCCTTAGCAGCCGTAGTTGAATAAATTTGATCTTCTTGTTTCCAATCACTCTTGTTTTGAGCATTTACCATGCTCGTTTCAACATTAGTAACATTTAATTCAGTATTTAACCTTGGTACATCTTTATTGATTCCAGCATTAAAAGTTTCAGCTTTCATTTCAGAAATGGCATCATCCTGCTGATGTACCATATTAGTTTGGTCATTATTTCTATCTGTCTCCGTTTCACTGATTGCTGTCTTTACTGTAATCACTTTTTCTTCAAACTGTTCCCTAGCCAAGTCGCTATTTTTTTGATTATTCACAATTGAAGATGCTACATTCTCTACTACTTGATTTTGACGGTAACTAACATTCTCACCGTATTCAATATCATCACGTTGTATTGCAACTATGTTTGTCAGCGCTGAATTTGATCCTTCGTTTGATGCCTGTCTAGCGCCTTCAGCAGCCAATCCAAAAGAATAGGATGCAATTTTATTTTGTTCTAAAGTATCCAATGCAATTCCTACGGCCATATTTTCTTGCGACTTCCATTGTGTTTCTGAAACAGTGACATTGGTGCTTGCGTTTTGGACTTGATTCACCTCCTTGGCTTTTCTTTCTGATTCTGCTTCCGCAAACATTTTTTGAATATCAGCTTCACTTAAATTCACCTTATTACCAACTGGCTTTCTGTTCCCATTTTTAACTAACTCAGGCGGATTTAAAATGGCATTAATTTTTTTGATTTGTTCTTTAGGATAATTACTATTTTGAGAAGTAAATGTTTTAATAGCACGATTGTACAAGCCTTTTGCTTTTTCGTAATTTGCGCTATTGAAATATTCGTCTGCTTTGGAAATCATTTTATTGTACTGATCGCTTGAAAATTTATTATTGATTGCATCAATTTCTCTAATTTTTTCATCAGGATACGCATCATTGGTTAAATTATAAGCTTCAACATAGTATATCCTAGCTTTTTTCCATTCTTTCTTCTCAAATAGGTTATCCGCTTTTTTAATCAAATTATCATACTTATTGTTGTTGTTGGCAACTGCATTTTGATTTGCTAAAAGCTGGTTTATTTCACGTATTTTTTCAGGTGGAATATTGTCAGTTGGCTTTTGTTTAAAAGCATTTTTATACATGCTTAAAGCTTCTTCATATGCTTTGGCTTTCAGTTTCGCTTCTGCGTCTTTTAACAATTGTTGATAAGCTGCTTCACTCAATTGTACATTATTATTTTCTAAGGCTTTATTCGCCTTTTCAATTTGTTTTTTCGGATACACTTTCGCATTGTCATACAAAAGCGCGTTTTTATATTCCGCAATGGCTTCATTCCATTTTTCAGTCTTCATGAAAGCATCTGCTTTATCGATATATGATTGGTATTTTTGATTGGCTGCCTTGGCATCATTTAAAGCGGTTAATTTTTCCTTGGCTGCTTTGATTCTACCTTCTGTGTATACATCCACAGATTTTATTTCTAGTGCCGCTTCATATTTTGTTATTGCTTCTTCAAAATTTTGAGAATTAAACTTTTCATCTCCTGCGTCTACCAATGCTTTAAATTTTTGATCTCTTGCTATTCTTTCCGCTTCCGCACTTGACTTTGCATCCCTTATTTTTCTTATTTCTTCAATTTTTTCTTGGGGATAAGTTTTATTCGGAATAATTGTTTTGGCAAGTTCGTACTTAGCAATAGCTGCATCATATTTCTTGTCAAAAAATAAACCATCAGCCTCTCCAATTATTGCATTGTATTTCCCCATAGTCGCGGCTTCATTCAATGACTCCATTTTCTTTCGAGCCAATGCGATTTGCGAATCAGGATAGGTTTCATTTGGCTTCATTGTTTTTGCCGTTTCATATAATTTAATGGCGGCTTCAAATTCATTGGCATTGAATTTGAAATTTGCTTCTTTGATTTTTAAATCATATTTTTCTTGACTATCGGCAAGCGCCTGTTCTTCTTCAATAAATTTATTCACACGGTTGATAAATTCTTTCGTTTGTGGATCAGGACGCAAATTATAAGCTTCTGTATAGGTATCTAAAGCTTTTTTATACGCCTTATTCGCTTCGAAATCTTTTGCTTGGCTGATTAAGCCTTCGTGTTTTTCATTTATCACTTTATCATTTTCGATCGCAATTAGTTTGTCTTGTATTATTTTTATATTGTTTTTGATATGTTCAGAATCCTTTACACTTTGCGCTTCCTTGTATTTATTGAGCGCTTCATTCCATTTACTCTTAGCAAACAAGTCATCAGCTTCAACCACCATTTTTTCATATTTTTCATTGGCTTCAGTTATGGCAGCTTCATTTGCTAATGCCTTATCGCAAGCCATTATTTTCTCTTTCACCGATTCATCTTCGGTTATGGCTAACGCGGCTTCAAATTTCAATTTGGCATTAGTAAAATCTTTTTGACCGAAAAGTGCATCTCCTGCAGCAACCAATTCATTGAATTTTGCATTCAATTCCTGTGTCGCTTTTAAATCTGCTAATATTTTGTCAATTTTTTCTATTTCTTTTTGTGCGGTTTTATCATTTTCTTTAATTTTTAAAGCGGCAACAAACTGACTCTTCGCATTTTCATATTCTTTTTTACTTAATTGTTCACTTCCGGTTTTCATCAAACCTTGATAAGCGGCCTCATTTTCAGCAGCTGTTTTTAAATCTTTTAAAATTTTATTTATCTCAGCAATTTTTTCATCAGGCAAACTTTCGGATGGCTTTAATTTTTTTGCTTCTTCAAATTGCGTCAAAGCAAGCTCGTATGCTTTATTCCCAAATTCAACTTCTCCTTTGTTCATCAATTCATTGTACTTGGCATTCAAGGCTTCCAAATCAGCTATTTCTTTTAATTTGGCATCAATTAATTTCACTTGCTCTTTCGGATATGGGTCTTCACTTTTTAATTTTGTAGCTGCTAAATAATTAGTTTTCGCTAAATCCCAGGCTTCTTTACCAAATGCATCATTTGCCTTTTCAATAATTGCGAGGTACGCCGCCTCTGCTTTTGCTTTTTCAGCTGCCAATGCTGCTTTTTCTGCCAAGAGTTTATTGATTTTTTCAATTTCCAACTTCGGATATTCCTCATCAGACTTAATCCCTAATGCCTCTTCGTAAGCTTTTTTTGCAGCTTCAAGTTGATCCGCATCTCTTGCAGCATCACCTTGCTCAATAAAGTTTTTATATGCTAAGGCTAATTCAGCTGCTTTTCTTCTGGCTTCATTCAATGCCTCCATTGCGGCCAATGCCTCTTTTACTTTTGCTTCTACTTCTTCAGAATCTTCAATTTTACGCGCTTCTTCAAACTTTGCAATAGCTTGTTCATATTGCTCGGTACTCATAAACTGATTTCCCGCTTTCATAAGGTTATCATAGGCAAGTTTTGACTCCTTTTCTGCTAATAATATTTTTTCTATTGCTGCAATCTGATCCTTAGGTTTTACTTCTAAATTTTTCAAAGAACTAGCTGCTTTATATGCCGCTAATGCTTTTTGCCATTCTTTTAATTTAAAAGCAGCATCCGCTTCTTCCATTTTGGCTTTATAATCAGCATCAAGTTGTTTTTCTGCTTTTATTTGCGCCAATAAATCTTCAATTTCTTTTAATTTTTGAGCTGGGATTGGTTCATTCGGCTTGATGGTTAAAGCTTCGGTGAACTTGCTTTTTGCATCCTCAAGTTCTCTTTTCAAAAGTAAGTCTTCACCACTCACCATCAAAGCGTTATAACGTTCATTTTGCAAAGCTAATTCTTTGTCGGCTTTTTCTTTTTCAATGATTTTTCTTTTGGTATCCTCCAGTTTTTTCTTTACACCTTCATCATCTTTCAAACTCAATGCTTCGGTATATTTTTTTACGGCTTCTGAAAACCCTTCAGCTGCAACTGCTAAATCTCCAGCTTTTTCTAATGCTTTAAACTGCTCTTCTAATGCTTTTAATTCAGCGAGTTTTTTATTGACTTCGACTATTTTATCCTTTGGTTCTTGTTCATTAATCTTTAATGCAGATGCCTCTGTATATAAATTCAAAGCATCTTGCCATTTTTCAGCTGCAAAGGCCTTATTGGCTTCACCCATCTTTGCCTGATATTTCAGTTCTAATTCCGCGTTTTTAGCTTCTTCGGCCAATAGTCTTTGGGCTTCCTTTAATTTTGCTTGAACACTGGCATCATCATTTCTTAACTGAAGTGCTAATGAATATTGATCAACTGCTACTTGATATTTGGCATTTTTCATAGCTGCATCCCCTGCTTCTACATAAGCCATAAAATCAGCCTCAGTTTTTAACTTTTCCTTTTCTTTCTTTTTGTCTTCTTCTCTTTTTTCATCAATTTTTCGTTTCAATTCTTCAATTTTCTTAAGCATTGATTCTGTATATGCTTTGTCGTACTTAGCATAATACTCTGAATCAAAATCAAACTTGGTCATGGGAGTTTTTTCCAAGAAACTAAAATCTACGCCTTCTACACTTTCAAAAATAGAAGTTTCAAACCGAATACCTAAGACATCTGGTGCGTCTTCAATCAAATCGATTCGCGCATCTAATTCGGCCATTTTTGTAACATACCCGTCTTTCCTGATAAAAATTCGATAATACTTCCCTGTTTCTATATAAATGGTGGGTACTTTACCATTTCCACCTGAAGTTGCTGAAGTAATTAATTTCCCATCTGAATAGACAGAAACTGTTGCGCCATATAATTTTTTTCCTGTATCGTCATCTTTTAAATTCACGACAAGTTCTACCTCCTTTTGTTGTGCAATACTCACAAAAGAAAGGCTAAACAAGAAAAATATTAACAAATACTTCATTTACTTTTATTACATACGTCTTTCAATCAAAAAAGTTCAAAAATCTTGCCAGATTGAAACCACGTGAAAACCTGTTGAGTAAAAATAAAATTCTCAACATCTTATATTCTTACAAATATCATAAAAAACTGCCATTTTTCAATTTTATTAATTGAATTATATCAGATTGTTTTTAATTTTAAAATTATTGCATATAAAATCTTTGTATTTTCGGCATTCTAATAAGTCAAAAAAACAACATGGTTACAACCCTGTAAATTAAATGCGGCTTAAAACAATATAAATGAACAAGCGAATTACGGAACAGAATTCAAATCACGATAATTTGGAAAAAATGAGCACAATTGAGTTGCTCGAATCAATGAATACAGAAGATAAATCTGTACCATTGGCCATAGAAAAATGTTTACCTGCCATTCAACAATTAATTGAAGCAATATTACCAAAAATGCAAAGCGGCGGTCGTTTATTTTATATTGGTGCTGGTACCAGTGGTCGGTTAGGCATTGTAGACGCAAGTGAATGTCCTCCAACCTTTGGGGTCGAACATGGGGTTGTAGTCGGACTGATAGCAGGAGGCGACAAAGCCATACGAAAAGCAGTAGAATTTGCCGAAGACGATTTTGAACAAGGCCAAAAAGACTTGGAGGCACATCAATTTAATGCAAATGATTCATTGATAGGAATTGCAGCTTCTGGTTCTACACCTTACGTAATTGGTGCGGTTAATTTTGCCAATTCAATTGGTGCAACCACAGGTTGTATCACCAACAACCCTGAAAGTGACTTGGCTTTAGCCGCTATACATCCTGTTGTTGCCATTGTAGGACCAGAATTTGTGACCGGTAGTACGCGCATGAAATCAGGAACTTCTCAAAAGTTAATACTCAATATGGTTTCCACTTCATTAATGATTAAACTTGGTAAAGTAAAAGGCAATAAAATGGTGGACATGCAATTGAGTAATGACAAACTAGTTGATCGGGGCACAAAAATGGTGATGAACGCTTTAAATATTGACTACAAAGAAGCAAAATCATTATTATTGAAGTACAAAAGCGTGAGAAAAGCAATTGAACAAGCTTAAATAATGTACTTCTAAAAAGTATTCACTTTCATTTAATAATCCTTAACAGTTTTTAACAACGGAATTTTCCAAAACCATAAGCATATAAATAAATTTGTGGGTAATAATAAAATTTACCTATGGAATCAACAATACCAACTAATACTAGTATCCAGGAAATTAATGAAAAGATACAACAAGAGAGCGCTTTTTTAGATTTAATGAAGCTTGAAATTGACAAAGTAATTGTTGGACAAAATTACATGATTGACCGTTTATTAATTGGTTTATTAGCAAATGGACATATTTTATTAGAAGGTGTGCCCGGACTCGCAAAAACTTTGGCAATTAAAACGCTCTCTGATACCATTGGAGGAAATTTCAGTCGGGTACAATTTACACCCGATTTATTGCCAGCAGATGTGATCGGAACCATGATTTACAGTCAAAAAAACGAAGAATTTAACGTTAAAAAGGGGCCCGTATTTGCCAATTTTGTACTGGCAGATGAAATTAACCGTGCACCGGCTAAAGTACAAAGTGCTTTATTAGAGGCCATGCAAGAAAGGCAAATTACAATTGGTGAAACAACTTATCCTTTACCAAAACCATTTTTGGTAATGGCGACACAAAACCCAGTTGAGCAAGAAGGAACCTATCCACTACCAGAAGCACAGGTAGATCGGTTTATGTTAAAAGTTAATTTGGACTACCCTACCAAAGAAGAAGAAAAACTTATCATCAGACAAAACATATCTGCACAAGGATTTCCAAAAGCAAATAAGGCAGTTACATTGGACCAAATTTTAAAGGCGAAAGACTTGGTTAAAGAAGTTTACTTAGATGAAAAAATAGAACAATACATTGTTGACTTAGTATTTGCAACAAGAAAGCCGAAGAACCAAAACTTAAATGAATTAGATTATTTAATCAGTTTTGGGGCTTCACCAAGGGCTTCTATCAACCTTGCTTTGGCGGCAAAAGCCTATGCTTTTTTAAATAGAAGAGGATTTGTAATTCCAGAAGATGTACGCGCTATTTGTGCTGATGTAATGCAACATAGAATTGGATTAACATACGAAGCGGAAGCAGAAGACATTACCCAAGCTGATATTGTAAAAAGAATTATTGAACAAGTACAAGTACCTTAATTAATTGCTGTTTTATCTCAAAACTTAAGCAAAAGCTAATAATTTATGGATACAAAAGAACTCCTTAAAAAAGTTCGAAAAATTGAGATTAAAACCAAAGGGTTAACATCTCAAATTTTCTCTGGTGAATACCATTCGGCATTCAAAGGAAAAGGTATGGCTTTTAACGAGGTAAGAGAGTATGCATTGGGAGATGAAATTAGAACCATTGACTGGAATGTAACCGCCCGATTCAATGAACCTTTTGTAAAAGTATTTGAAGAAGAAAGAGAATTAACGGTGATGTTAATCATAGATGTTTCACCTTCAGGCATGTTTGGTACAAAAGAACAATTAAAAAGAGAAACCATTACTGAATTATGCGCTGTGTTGGCATTTTCAGCCTCCTCGAATAAGGATAGAATTGGCGTTATTCTTTTCTCGGATAAGGTAGAAAAATACATCCCACCTAAAAAAGGTAAATCACATATTTTACAAATTATAAGAACTTTATTGAATGTTGAACCACAAGGAAAATCAACAAACATTGAATCGGCTTTACAATTTCTCTCTAAAATTCAAAAAAAGAAAGCGACTATTTTTTTAATAAGTGATTTTAAATCGAAAGCTTATGATAACGCTTTAAAAATAGTTTCGAGAAAACATGATTTAATAGCCTTGAAAATTTCAGATGAAGGAGAGTATAAATTACCAAGTATTGGCTTAGCTAAATTTGAAGATTTAGAAAGTGGAAAATTTGTATGGGTGAATACTAACTCGAAGAAAGCGAAAGCAGCTTTTGAAGAAAAACAAAAAAGTTTTGACGCAGCTGTAAAGCAAAATTTTAGAAAATTAAATGTGGATTACGCTGAGCTGAGAACAGACCAAGACTATATTAAACCACTCATGAATTTATTCGACAGAAGAAGTAAATGAAGCAATTTTGTTTAAATATCACCTTAATTTTAACCTTGGCTTTCAACGGTTACAGTCAAAACATTGCGGAATTAAGCATGACAAATGACAGCATTCGAATTGGCGATCAGTTAAGAATGGATTTAAGCTTTACAATTTTTGAATATGAGGATACAGGAGCAATCAATTGGCCAGAATTTGATAACTTTTTAACAGATCATATTGAAATTACTAAAAAAGGAGCACTTCAAAAAGGTAAGAAAGATTCAACAACACAATCAAACACTTATTTACAACAATTTATTTTAACTGGTTTTGACATAGGAACTCATTCAATTCCAAGTATTGAAATAGGCTATAATGATTCAATTTACTTGACTAATCCCGCTCAACTTACTATTGTATCTGTAGCTGTAGACACCAGCAAAGGAATTTATGATAACAAACCTATTTTTGAAGTGGATTACTCCCTTACTCAACGAGTAAACGATTGGTTTAAAGATAATTGGTATTGGGTTTTAATTGCTATTCTTCTCATTCTTTTAATTGTTTTGATTTTCAAATTAAAAAATAAACCCAAAGAAATAATTGAAGTTCCTGTACCTAAAACACCTGCTCACATTACAGCCTTAGCCATTTTAAAAAGACTAGAAAAAAATCAAGCATGGCTGGGAGAAGATAAAAAAGTATATTATTCTGAAGTAACTGATGTATTGAGAAAATACTTAGAAGAAAGGTTCAAAATTTTAGCTTTGGAAAAAACAACAATCGAGATTATAAAGGACTTGAAGTACAGTGATATTTTATCTAAGGACAAGTTTTTCTTACAAGAAATTTTAAGACAAGCAGATTTGGTGAAATTTGCCAAATTTAAACCAGCCGACGAAGATGGTGCAATTGTGCTAAACAAGTCGATTGAATTTGTGGAAAGGACCAAAGACGAAATTGAAACTGATTTAAAAACCCAATCAAAATCAATGGATGATGTTCAGTAAATTAACAGAAATATCGCCCTTAGCTTATGCATATGTCTATAAGGATTTTCTATGGCTATTATTACTCATTCCTTTGTTAATTCTTTGGTATATACTAAAAAACGTAAGAAAAGCACGAAGTATTAAACATTCAAGTGTCACCCATTTTGATCATCAATCCTTTAATTATTGGCTTTGGTTTAAACACTTCAATTTTGTTTTATTCCTGATTAGTTTTGCATTTTTTGTGGTTGCTTTTTCACGTCCCCAAGACCCGAAAGATGTGGAAGAATTTAAAAAGAAAAACATTGAAGGAATTGATGTTGTACTGACCTTAGATGTATCTTCTAGTATGTTTGCTGAAGATTTTAAACCAAATAGGTTAGAGTCAGCCAAAAAAACTGCCATGAAATTCATTGAACAAAGACCTAATGATCGAATTGGAGTGGTTGCATATGAAGGCGAGGCTTATACCCAAGCACCCTTAACAACAGATCATCAATTACTGCTTTCCCTACTGGCTGAAATTAAATCAGGAATGGTAGAACAAGGTACTGCTATTGGTTCAGGATTAATTACAGCTGTAAATAGGTTGTATAAAAACGATACGAAAAGTAAGGTAATTATTTTGTTGACTGATGGGGAAAACAACCGGGGTGACATAGACCCTTTAACTGCCGCACAAGTAGCAAGCGAATACGGCATAAGAGTTTATACCATTGGTGTTGGTCGAAATGGCATGGCACCCTACCCTGTTCAAAATATGTTTGGTACCATCAGCATGCAAAATATTGAAGTTAAAATTGACGAAGCCTTATTAAAAGAAATTGCAGAAATAACAGATGGACAATATTTTAGAGCTGAAAATGAAAAAGAATTAAATGAAATTTACGAGATAATCGACAAATTAGAAAAATCGAAAGTAAAGGTCTTAGAATTTAAAACCAACCCACCCGAAAAATATTATAGCTTTTTATTTTATGGTATTTTATTTTTGAGCCTTTATTTTCTCATTGACAACACACTCTTAAAGCGTATTTTTTAATGCAAAATAAAAATTATACATATAAACTTAAACCCATTATAATCGCAATACTTGCTTTTGAAATTGTGTTTTGGTCCCTATTCTTTGTGGTGTATATGCTATTGCGCGAACAAATTGAAGCTTTTAAACTTGAAAATGCTGATTGGTGGTTTTTATTTTTAATTATCCCTTTATTTATCATAGGTTTTATCGGTAATTTAATTTGGAGAAATCGCGCTATTAAAAAATTAGCAAGTGAAAAATTAGTGAAGCATTTAATCAAACCTATTTCCTCGACCAAGGTATTTATAAAGTTTTTCTTTTTAAGAAATGCATTGGTCTTCATGCTTATTGCTTTATTGAATCCTCAATTTGGAAAAGGCACCCAAAAAGGGGTTTCAGAAGGCATTGAAATAATGATTGCTTTGGATATTTCAAATTCAATGAGAGCCTTGGATTTAGATACCCAAAGAGACCGATTAAAAATTGCGCAAATGAGCATTGAAAGGTTATTAAATAATTTACATGGCGATAAGGTTGGTCTTGTAATTTTTGCAGGGGATGCCTTTGTACAGGTTCCTTTAACCACCGACTATGGTTCAGCGAAATTATTTTTAAACTCAGTCAATCCCGATATGATTTCGAACCAAGGAACCGCTATTAGCGCGGCCATTGAAACAGCTTATCAATCCTTTGACCTTGAAAATGGAATAAACAAAAGTATTATCATTATTTCAGACGGTGAAGACCATGAAGGCGCTGCCATTGAATTGGCAAAAAAGGCTTATGCCAATAACATTATTATTAATACGGTTGGTATGGGTACCACAAAAGGTACTGTCATTCCAAATTATGTAAATGGTAAACGTTCGGGACTGAAAAAAGATGAAAATGGCAATACTGTCACCACAAAAATTAATGTGGGCATGTTACAAGATCTAGCAAGGGCTGGAGGAGGAACTTACGTGCAAGCACAAGGAAATTATGTAAATTTAGACCCTTTATTAAACCAAATTAAAGGAATTGATAAAACGGAAATGGAATCAAAAATATTTACCGATTACGAAGATCAGTTTCAATGGTTTATTGGAGTTGGTCTATTATTTTTAATCAGCTATTTTATATTTCCAGAAACGAAAAGTAAACTTTTAAACACCATGCAAGATGAAGCGGCTTAAATCTTTCTTGATATTACTTGCTTTGTTAGTCGGTTTAAACGGGCTGACTCAAAATGAAGTGCTTAAAAACACCCATAAAGGAAATATATTTTATCAAAACAATGAATTTAAGGATGCTGTTTACTATTACGAAAAAGCCTTAGAAAATGCACCATTTAACTTCAAGGCCAGTTTTAATTTGGCCAATGCATTTTTTAAGTTAAAGGAATACGACAAATCAATTGAAGAATTAGAAAGCATAGTTGACCATGCTAAGACCAATGAAGAAAAAGCCATGGTTTACCATAATATCGGCAATGCTCATTTAATGAATAAACAATTAGACAAGGGAATTGAAGCCTATAAAGAAGCTTTGAGACTCAATCCAAAATCTGAAGATACTAGATATAATTTGGCTTATGCCCTACTAAAAAAACAAGAACAGGAAAAAAAGGATCAGCAAAAGAATCAAGATCAAGAAAAGAATCAAGATCAAAAGAAGGAAGAACAAGAAAAAGGGCAAGATCAAAAAGATAAGGGAGAAGAAGAAAAAAATGATCAAGGAAATCAAGAGCAGCAAGACAACAAAGATGATAAAGGAAATGAGGATCAAAAAGACGGGGATAAAGAAGATAATAAACCCCAACAGAATGAAGGAAATAAACCTCAAAAGCTAAGTAAAGAACAAGCAAAAAGATTACTTGAAGCTGCTGCAAAAAAAGAAAAAGACATCCAAGAGAAAAAGGATGAAAAATTGAAAATTTCGTCTGGAAAACCTAAACAAAAAAAGGATTGGTAAAAATAAAATATTATGATGAAGCTATTTTTATATAGTCTGTTTATTTTGGCCACAACTGTTGGATTTGGTCAAAATGTATCGATTAATTCTTTTGTCGATAAAAACGACATGGGATTGAATGAGATATTGACTTTTACCATTTCAACCAATGGAAACTGTCAAATATTTACACCCGATTTTGGTGGACTTGCCGTTTTGCAAGGACCTTTCAAATCATCATCATCCAGAATTACTGATGTGAATGGGAAGAGAACAGTAGAACAAGAAATAAAATTTACCTATAAGTTAAGGGCAACTAAAGCAGGTACTTTTGAAATAGCCAGTGTGAAAATGGATTGCGCCGGAAAATCCTATGCATCAAAAAGTATAAAAATTAATGTAACAGAATCTAGTAGCCAAGGTCAAAATGCGCTTTCAAGCAATGCCACTTCCGACTTTTTTTTAAGAATGCATGCTAATAAATCAACTGTTTACCAAGGAGAACCCTTCACAGTGAGTATTAAAATGTATTCTAAAAACCAACCACAAAACATAGAAAATTTAGAGTTTGGAGAGTCAAAAGGGATATGGAGAAAAGACTTGAATCCAAATCAAACAAATTTCACTTCCGATATGGAGGTAATTAATGGGATGCGTTTTTACACAACTGTAATAAAAACTGAATTGAGTATTGCTCAAACGAGTGGTGATATAAAAATTGAACCTGCCTATATATCGGCAGTTTTTAGAAGAGGTTTTTTTCAAACATACCGAAGGGAAGCCACTTCAAACTCCTTAAAAATAAATGTAAAACCTTTACCTAAAGGAGCCCCTCGAAACTTTAATGGTTTGGTTGGTAAGTTCGACATGAAGCACGACATTAGTAAAACAACCTTGAAGCCAGGGGAAGCCATTGATTTTAAAATAAAAATTTCAGGAAAAGGAAACATGAATGCCTTTGATGATCCTGAATTAATTATCCCGAATGATTTTGAAAAATTTGATCCTGAAATAAAAAATAATATCAACTATTCGAGCAGCGGAGTTTCAGGTGATATTTCGTATAACTATGTCTTAATTCCAACATTTTATGGGGAATACACCCTTCCTGCATATTCCTTTTCTTACTTCGATATTGGAGATAAAAAATATAAAACACTCAGTACTGGTGACATATTAATAAACGTTTTAAAAACAGAAAATAGCACTGCAGGTAATCCGGGGTTAAACACTTCAAAAAAAGAAATTGATTTAGAAAAAGAAGACATCAGGTATATTAAATCGGGAGATAAAAAAGTATTCCAATACAATGATTTTTATGTAGGTTCTCCGGTTTATTACTTCGGATTAGGGCTGCCTTTTTTATCACTTTGGTTGTTATTAGCATGGCGGAAAAAACAAAATACAAGTTTGCATCAATTAGATAAAGCAAATAAGTTATTGATAAAAAACACCAAAATAAGTCTAAACAATGCCCATCTTTTAGCTACTGAAAATAAAAATCTGGAAGCTTTACAAACATTAAATGCTGCTTTCAAAAATTATTTAAAACAGAAATTTAATTTGGCAACTATTGATTTAAATCAAGCGAATATAAGTGATTTGATGCAATCCAAAAAAATGGATGAAACGTACATTAAAAAATACAATGACCTTTGGAATAGCATTGAAATGTATCAATACGCCCCTATTCCAACTGACAAGGTGGATGCATTAATAGCAGATGCAAACGCTTTAATAATTTACTTAGAAGACCAACTGTGATGATAAAAACGATATTTTCAACATGCTTTATTTTGAGTCTTTTGACAAGTAGTTTTGGTCAAGCTCAACTCGTGAAAGGTGATTCTGCTTATGCGGCACAAAATTATGAACTTGCTATACAAACTTACACTTCTATTTTGGGCAACCAATTTCATTCAGCTAATTTGTATTATAATTTAGGTAACGCTTATTTAAAAAACAACGAACTCGGAAAAGCAATTTGGTCCTATCAAAAAGCAAACAAAATTAAACCGGGGGATGCCGATATTTTGTATAACCTCGATTATGCATCAAACTTAACAAAAGACAAGATTGAACAGCGAAGCAGTGGGATTTCGAAATGGATGGCAAAATTATTCTTTGGAAAATCGATTAATTATTGGGCTTATTTTGGAATTGGATTTGCGCTACTCACCTGTTTGTTTTTTTATTTATATAAAGTTGAGGCAAAGAAAAACATCAGGGCTTTATACATACTATTTACAGGAATTGGACTCGTTTTAATGTTATCGGTAATTGGTATTGGCTTGGCACAGAAAAACCATATTGTATCCAACACCAATGCCATTATCATTAATCCAGTTGTGAAGGTAAAAACTGCACCAAACGAAACCGAAAGTATTGCCTTTGAATTACACGAAGGTGCTCGCGTACAATTTATTAAATCTGAAGGAGATTGGATTAATATTGAAGTCAATAAAAATCATGGTTGGGTAAAAAAATCAGATGCCCTCTTGTATTGAGTTTAATTTGACTAAAGCACTTTGCCTTTCAAACTCTAATTCTATTTATTAAGTAACATTTGGAAAGGGCCGCTTTTGCCGATATACAGTTTGACATTTCATAAACTCAGTACCGCCTATCAATTACTTAAAATAAATGATGACCAACTAAAAACAGCAACAATCTGTAGATTGCTGCTGTTAAATTTATTGTTTGAATCAATTGTTTATTGATTAAGTATCGATATTTGCGTATTTCGCGTTCTTTTCAATGAATTCTCTTCTAGGTGGTACTTCATCTCCCATTAACATAGAGAAAGTTCTGTCACACTCAATATCATCTTCAATTTGCACTTGTCTTAAAGTTCTATGTTCTGGATTCATGGTTGTTTCCCACAATTGAACCGCGTTCATTTCACCTAAACCTTTATAACGTTGTACACCTACACTTGACTCCGTTCCTGAGCCTTTCATATCCATGATTAATTTATCGCGTTGATCATCACTCCAAGCATATTCGCTTTTCTTTCCTTTCTTCACTTGGTATAATGGTGGCGTTGCAATATAGATATATCCTTTTTCAATAAGTTCACGCATGTGGCGGAAAAAGAAAGTTAAAATCAAAGTCTCAATGTGAGAACCATCTACGTCGGCATCACACATAATAATTACTTTATGGTATCTTAATTTTTCGGTATTTAAAGCACGGTCATCTTCTTCAGTACCTACTTTTACTCCCAATGCAGTATAGATATTTTTAATTTCTTCGTTTTCGAATATTTTGTGTTGCATTGCTTTTTCAACATTCAAGATTTTACCTCTTAATGGCATAATTGCTTGAAACATTCTATCACGTCCTTGTTTTGCTGTTCCACCCGCCGAGTCACCCTCTACTAAGTAAACTTCGCATTCTGCAGGATCTTTTGAAGAACAATCGGCTAATTTACCTGGTAAACCAGACCCACCCATGACACTTTTTCTTTGCACCATTTCTCGTGCCTTACGTGCAGCATGTCTTGCTTGTGCGGCTAATATTACCTTATTAACAATTGCTCTAGCATCTTTCGGATGTTCTTCTAAATAATTGGTCAACATTTCACTTACCGCCTGACTAACAGGTGCAGTAACTTCACGGTTTCCTAATTTAGTTTTCGTTTGACCTTCGAATTGAGGTTCTTGTACTTTTACAGAAACTACAGCAGTTAAGCCTTCTCTAAAATCATCTCCAGCAATTTCGAATTTCAATTTATCCAGCATTCCTGACTCTTCAGCATACTTTTTTAGTGTACCTGTTAAACCTCTTCTAAAACCTGACAAGTGCGTTCCCCCTTCGTGGGTATTAATGTTATTTACATAAGCATGTAAGTTTTCATTATAAGAAGTATTATATATCATGGCAACTTCAACTGGAATACCATTTTTTTCTCCGTCAATATGAATAACTTCATCAATTAATGGCTCTCTTGCTTCGTCCAAGAAACGAACAAATTCACTCAATCCTTTATCTGAATGGAAAACATCTTTGATAAATTCACCTTTTTCATCAGTTTCTCTATAGTCAACCAAAGTAATTGTAATTCCCTTATTTAAGAATGACAATTCACGCATTCTATTGGCAAGGGTCTTATAACTATATAAAATTTCATCAAATATTTGAGCATCTGGGTGAAATTCTACTGTCGTTCCAGTACCTTCAACTTTTCCAATTTCTTTAATAGGTTCCAAAGCCTTACCTCTAGCGTAAGATTGTTCGTAAATGTTACCATTTCTATGAACAGTTGCAGTTAAGCTTGAAGAAAGCGCATTTACAACAGATACACCTACACCGTGTAATCCACCAGAAACTTTGTACGAATCTTTATCAAACTTACCACCTGCACCAATTTTGGTCATTACAACTTCTAAAGCTGAAACGCCTTCTTTTTTGTGCATATCTACTGGAATACCACGACCATCATCTTTTACTCTGACACCGTTATTTTCAAGTATTTCAACATAAATATTGTTACAGTGACCTGCTAATGCCTCATCAATAGAGTTATCAACAACTTCATAAACTAAATGGTGCAATCCTCTCACACCAACATCTCCAATATACATGGAAGGACGCATTCTTACGTGCTCCATTCCTTCCAGTGCTTGAATACTGTCAGCAGAATAATTCTGTTTCTTTTCTTCGCTCATATATTTTTACTTACTACTTTAAAATTTTCCTATTTTTCAAGGGCAAACAAAGATACAAAATTCAAAGGCCAAATCCTTGTTATTTTAACCCTAATACAAGAAGTTTTCAACAGTAAATTAACATTTAAGACACTTTTACTATTCTTAGGAGGGATAGTCTATGATTACAGTGAAATGCGTTTATTCATTTTAATAATCGTCCACACAATTATAGGAGCCCCTATTAAAGAGGTGGCAGTATTTAAAGGAATATTGCCGTCGAATACCCTTATAAATATGTCAGAAACCAAAGCCAATATTGCCCCTAACAATAAACAAAGGGGTAAAAGTACATTGTGATTTTGTGATTTTGACAACATACGGACCAACTGAGGTACTGCAATGCCTAAAAAACCAATAGGACCACAAAAAACAGTCACAATTGCAGTTAAAAGCCCAGTGATTACAATAATAAACCACTTTAAATTGCGCATGTTCACACCAATTGTCTGCGCATATTCTACTCCCAAAGTCAGGGCATTCAAAGGTTTAATAAAAAAGAAAGTAATGATGATTCCCACCCCTACGAAAAGGATAAAAAATAACAAAGCATTGCCATATATTCCTTCAAAGGATCCCAATCCCCAAATCACAAATTCCCTGGTTGACTCTGCGTCGGCCCATTGGTACAACACATTTAAAATTGCAGATGTAAAATAACCGATCATTAATCCCAAAACCAATAAAGTGACACTTTGTTTGATGTATTTAGCAGCTAAAATGAGTAACATCAAGACGGAAATAGCCCCGACAAAGCCTGCTAAAACGCTGGTTGAATACCCGGTAAATCCTTGAAAATTTAGTCCTCCCAACACTACTGCAGCAACACCCAATGATGCACCAGAACTAATTCCCAACACCCCTGGTCCAGCCAAGGGATTCCTGAAGAACACTTGTAAAACTAAACCAGCCAATGCCAATGCTGCCCCTGCAAAAACGGCCACAATAGTTCTTGTCAGCCTACTTTCAATGATATACTGATAACCAATATTTGCAGTTGGATGATTTGTGAAATAGTTTTTAAAATCATTCCATTCTAGTTTAATTTCACCGGCAAATAAACTACCTATAATCAAAAATGATAAGGTGATTAACAACAACAATATCCAAGTGATAATTTTTAGTTTTTTCATTTTAAATATCGAAAATACACCCCATTGTAGTCATTTTCTTGTGTTTTAATTTCAATCAATTCTTTTAACATTTCATCTGGCGCTATAATACCTTGTGTAAAATACGGAGAATGTCCAGTATTACAAAATAGTACTTTTTTGTTTTTGACTGCCTTAAACTCTTTGTAAATAGCTTCTTCTTCCATTAAATCTGCTAAACTATAATCAATTGGTCGATTGGCAATGATTAACCAGTAATTGGCATGCATCACATCAATCCATACTTTTTCTTTGGATTGCACCAAATTATCATTGGCGTTTTGCGTATTTTCAGCATAAATATATTGGTATCCAGCATCTTTCACCAAATTTCCACTGATAGAATTTGGAGCTGGCATGTCCCATACATCATTGAAAGGTAAGTTAAAAAAAATACTCGCAGAACTATCTACGTCTTGGATGAGTGCCTTGTATTTTTTTTCTTTTTCCTTAAAAATTTTGTCGGCTTTTTCTGATTCGTTCAATAAAATTCCAAAAAACTTAATCCATTCTAATCTGGCTAAAGGAGTTGTTTCCATGTATTCAGAAACTAATAAGGTTGTAATGTTTACCTTTTTAAATCGATCAGATTCCCACTCGAAAGGATAGACCAAAAAAACATCAGGATTAATTGCTAGCAATTTTTCAATATTGACTGCACCATTTTTATTAATTTCTACAACATCATTCAATGTTAATTTTCGAAACAAACTGTCTTTTGGCATGTAATCCATATCACTGATGCCCTTCACTTTTTGGGTGTGATGCAAAGCATTAATAAAAATTAAATGTGTACTCGACTGGCAAGCGATTCTATCTATCGGATTCAGTAAAAATTTGAATGGTTTTTTTAATTCATTTTTAGGATAAACAAGCGAATCTTCGAATTGATATTTTGGCGACAAGGAATGAATTAAAATTTTAAATGTAGTATCCGTTTCCACTACCTTAAACCCTTTTGCAGTTGAAACATCAATGCTAGAAATGGGTAAATACGATTGAGAATTTATTTTTGTGTTCGGAGCTGGACGACAGGAAACCAAACAGATTATCAAACCAATTAAAAATAATTTCATGCCCTAAAATTAAAAAGATTAACTGAATTGACTTTGATTATAGCAATTTTAAAATTGCTCGATCAAACGCTCTAATTTTATCCCCCTACTTCCTTTTAATAAAATAGTATAGTCTTTAAAGTTCGAAAAATCTGTTAATTGAATTAAATCTTCAACTGTACTATATGCATTAGGCAATAAGGATTTAAAAATAGCCCCCACATAAACGGCATTTAAATTTAAAGAAGCGACTAATAAAATAATGCCTTTATGTTCCGCTTCTGCAATGGGACCTAATTCCAACATGTCACCTAAAATCAACAGTTTTTTATCACTTTCTATTTTACTAAAACTTTTGATGGCCACTTCCATGCTCAAAGGATTGGCATTATAACAGTCGACCACCAAAGTATTTTTTGTAGTTTGGGTGATTTGTGAACGATTATTGGAAGGTTTATACGCGCTTAAACTTTCATTAATAGCTTGAAATGGTACTTCAAAGTGAACCCCAACTGCTACTCCCAATAAAAAATTGGTAAAGTTATAGTCTCCAACTAATTGGGTATTTATTTCTGGTGACTGATAACTTGATGTTTGATATTTAAAATGTACGTAGGGTGAAAGTTTAATTAATTCACCGCTAACATCAGCATTTTGAGCACCATATGATAAAGTTTCTGTGCTTTTATTTATGCCATTTTTCAAAATTTTATTTGCTGCGTGATAGAATAAAAAACCTTTGTTATTTTGTATGTAATCATACATTTCCATTTTAGTTTTTACCACATTTTCTATGCTTCCAAACCCTTCAATGTGTGCCTTACCTATATTTGTAATCACCCCGTAATTAGGACAAGCAATTTCGACTAATTCTTTGATATCGCCAGGCTTATTTGCGCCCATTTCAATGATGGCCATTTCATGTTCACTGTTCATTTTTAACAAGGTGAATGGCACCCCTAAATGGTTGTTTAAATTTCCTTTGGTAATTAATACTTTATACTTTTTTTGAAGTACAGCACCCATTAATTCTTTAGAGGTTGTTTTGCCATTACTTCCGGTAATTCCAATGACTGGAATATTGAATTGTAAGCGGTGATACTTCGCCAAATCTTGTAAAGTTTTGAGCACATTTTCCACAAAAATAAATTGTGGTTTTTTAGTTAAATTTTGATCTTCAACAATGGCATATTTTGCCCCCAAAGAAATCGCTTTTTCTGCAAATTGATTGCCATCAAAATTTTCTCCTTTTATGGCAAAAAACAAAGCATTCGGAACGATTTCACGTGTATCGGTGGTTATCCCTTCTGATTGGATAAATAATTGGTGTAAATCTGAAATTTCCATTTGGCTTAAATTCTGAGAATAAAGTTACGCATGCATTCCCATATTCGTAAATATTAATAGTGAAATTATTAACATTTAATTATTGACCCAGTACTTTAAAAGCTGTTCTTCTGTTTCTTTGATGAGCGGTTTCTCTCTCTTCATTCGTAGGAAGTTTATCGATATATGCTTTGGTTAATACCACCGTTTTATCACTGCCATCTAATTGAATCTCGGCTGGTTCATTTTCACCATATCCTTGAGGCTTTAATCTACTCGGATCAATACCTTGCTGAATTAAATAATCGACCACACTTTTAGCCCTTGCGTTAGACAGTTTTAAATTATACTGATCTGAACCTCTGTAATCGGTATGAGAGCGAATTTCTACACTCAAATTACTATTCAATTCCAAAAATTCTAAAAGTTGGTCAAGAATTTCAATTGATTTGGGCCTTAAAGTTGCTTTGTCGTAATCATATTCTATTCCTTCAATGGTAATTTCTCCTTTTGGAATTGGTTTTAGATAAAAGTCTTGTTTGAACGTTTTTGATTCTTTTTCATCTACGGTAGAAACTAAAGCTTGATCTGCAAAATAATTATTCAATGAAGCTTTTGCAAAATAATCTGTTTCAGGAGCTAACTCAAATGAGTAATATCCATTTTCATCTGTCTGAACAAGCAGTGCTGGTCTTGCTTGAGAAATATCTTTGAATTCAACAACCGCATTTTTTAAAGGCAATCCAGTCTCTTCATCATATACCACCCCTTCCACCATGTAGTCCATGATTTCTTTTTTGATTTTGTAAACCTTATTACAAAATTCAATTCGGGTATCAGTTTCACCACAATTTAAACATTGATCTCTATCAGAAGTAATAAACCCCGCACTCAATTTGTCGTTGATGAAAAAATGGGTATCATTTCTACTCGAATTAATCGGTGCTCCGACATTTTCAGCCATGTGATACCAATCTGAATTTGAGTCCCATTTAGCGATAAAAATATCCAATCCTCCAAAACCAATTCTTCCGTCAGATGAAAAATAAAGTGCTTTAGTCAGGGGGTGCGCAAAAGGACTTGTTTCATTGTCGGGAGTGTTGACATTCCATCCAATGTTTTGTTGATTAATAGCATTCCCATTTTCATCCAAATCGGCCACCCAAATATCTAAGCCACCTTCTCCACCAGGCATATCTGAAGCAAAATAAAGTTTTTTTCCATCTGCAGTCACAAATGGATCCATTGATTTAAACCCTTCCTTGTTCACTTTATCATTCATCATTTGTGGTAAAGTCCAAGTATTCCCTAGTTTTTCTGAAAAATAAATTTTAGTTTCCAACTTATTCAATGGATTTGCTCTTGTGAAATACAAGCGATTCCCTTTAAAGGCCATGCTTGCTGCTCCTTGGTGAAGAAATGGATTGTTGATGGTTTCCGACAACTTTTTTGGTTCCTCTATATCACCATCTTCATCTTGTGTTGTGGTATAAATTGATAATAATTTATGGGATAAATCAACTACTTCCTCCTTGTAATCTCTTTTTACGGCCGTAGCAGAAAAAAGCAATTTATCTTGCTCGTACATGCTTACAGCATAACTAACTGATCCAAAATTGATCATAGAATCCATTAGTGTGGCACTGTATTCTTCTTTTGTGTTTTTAGGATTTTTTGCAAACTCACAACTTACTAATTTCGACTCCGCCAAAATGTAATATTTGTTATCCCTATTCACAATATCACCCGTCATGAATTTTCTAAATTCTATTTGTGCAGAATCATATTTGTGATTTAACATCAGCGTTTCTCCATAAAAATATCTTGAATAAGGGAATTCATCAATCGGATATTTGAGAGATTCTCGAAACCAAACTTCAGCACTTTCATAATCATTTAATTTTTGGTAGCATTCGGCCAATTTGTGAATCACTACTTTTTCATTGCTTGAAGGATTATCAGGAGGCAAAATCACCCCTTTTTCATTTCGTTCTACTTTTGTTATATCAGCACGAATCTCATAAGGGGAATAATCCAAATTATCATCCAATCCAATCGGACTAATTACTTGTGTGTAATAACCTATTGCTTCGACATATTGTTCCTTTTCGTAAGCTTCATTTCCGTCTTGAATTAATTTTTCATTTCCTTGGCCAAATGCATTGCCAACTATAAAGAATAGTACAACAAAACTGAGTATATGTCTGATGGCATGCATCATTGAATTTTTGGACATTTTTCGAGTGGATATTTTTTTTCTCTATTAAAGATATAGGTTAATGAAAATTCACTGGCACCGCGTCCATTAGAAATACTAGTTAAGGCAGAAAGGTTAATATCATAATTTATCCTTCCTTCAAAATTTCCATATTTAGCCCCTACTTCAATAATTGCTGCATCTTTTTTCGAACGATAAGTCATTCCATACATGAGAAAGAAATTTGGATTTTTTAAATAGTATTGACCTAAAAAACCAAAAGTAACTTCTTCCACTTTTTTTTGCATTTGCACATATACTTTTGGTGTTACACTCAATAGTTCTGTAATCGAAATTCTACTCCCAAATTGCAATTGTAATCGCATTGGTAATCTATTCGATTCACCAAAAAATGATTCTTTTGGGCGATTGAAGTGATACAAAGTAAAGCCTCCAAATGGGTTTAATCTAGAAAAACGATCTGCATAATGATACATTCCACCAATATTCATATCTAAATTAATGATGCTATTGCCACCTAAATTCTCACCTGATGGAATACTAGAGAAAAAACCACCTCCATCTGTTTCAACATATTGACTGGCAAATGAAAGGGAAGCGGCATTCACAGTTTTTTGAAAAAAGCCAACTTGAAGTCCACCTGAAACAGTATGTTTTTTAGTCGCACCCAATTTTTTTCGATAAGCAACCGAAGGCATAATTGAAAATTGATCATACCCTCCAATTCCTGCCCTGAAATTTGCAATTTGACCACCTACACCCCAATTCCCATTATTAAAATCTACCGCTATCAAACCTGTTGTAAAGGGCTTGTTAGCAATGGCCAACCATTGGTTTCTATAGTGTCCATGTACCCGAATATTCCCTCGGAATAATCCTGTCAGTGCAGGGTTCACATTTAATGCGGCTGCGTCGTATTGAGACAAATGGAAATCTTGAGCTGATAACTTTAAAGGTGCCAACAGCAAAAAGATGCTTACTATATTTACACTTATATTCTTCATTACCTTACTAAAGTTACGTCTCCAGATATTTCAATAACATCTCCATAAATATTAACAACAATTGCAGTATATACATATACTCCGATTGGTTGATCTTTTCCTTGATAGGTTCCATCCCAACCTTTATCATTGATATCTTCGGTATGGTAAATTACTCCACCCCAATTGTTATAAATAGTAAAATTGATTTCTTTAAATCCGGTACCTAAAATGTTTAAAAAATCATTTAATCCATCTCCGTTTGGAGAAAAGGCAGTAGGTATTTTAGGTCCGTGTGCAATAAATACTGGATTAATTACAGTATCCCTACATCCCACATCATCAAAAACCACCAACATTACATTATAAATTCCACCTTTTTCATAAACCGTACTCGGATTGATTTCATTTGAAAATTCACCATTCATAAAATCCCAGTCCCAGGCAATTATAGGCGCATTTACTGAATAAGAATTTGAAGTAAACTTAACCAATTCACCTACTTTAGCAGGATCAGGGAAATATTTAAATAGTGCGTTGGGCGCAGGATAAATATTGATATTTTTTGTAATACTATCAACACATCCAAAACCAGAAGTCACAGTTAATGTTACCGAATAAGTGTCAGTTGAATCATATTTATGAGTCGGGTTTTGTACAAATGAAACTCCCCCATCTCCAAATTCCCATGACCAATCATCAATTGTAGTACTATCCGCATGTGAACTATCTACAAAAACAGCTCCATAAATACAGGGTTCTGGTGCATAAAAATCAGGAATTGGCAAGGCATTCACTTTGATAGGAATGGTAACAGAATCTTTGCAACCATTCAAGGATTCAATCTCTAAAGTTACGTCATGATAACCTACCGTTGGAAATAAGTGTTGTATCAAATCTCCTGAATAGGTATTATTATCAATGGTCCAATTCCAATTTAGTATTGGCTCCAGATAACTCGTTTCATCTTGAATAATAGTAGGTGAACCTATGCATGAAATAACTGTAGAAAAATCAATTTCTGGATTCTTGATGACTTTAAATGTAATGGTGTCTAAAGAGGCTTCACATCCGTAATTATTTAAGGTTTGAAATGCAATTTTTACTTGACCTAGTTCAGAATCAATTAAGCCTAATTGATAGGTGACTACTGCGCCAGTATCAGAAGGGATAAAACTACCATCTCCAAATGTTTCCCAAACACCATTATTGGTGGAGGCGTTTGAATTCAATTCAATTTGACCTAAAAAACAAGCGGTGTCTGAATAGCTAATATCTACAGTTGGAACAGGTGAAAAATATAAGGTAAGGGTGTCACCACTATTTTGACATGCATAAGGATTAATAGAATTCAAATACAATTGTACAAAACCATTATTGATATCTGCAGCACTTGGACTATAATCGGTATTGGCAATGTTTTGATTGACAAAAGTACCTGTACCATTCGTCGACCAAATAGTTCCTAAAGCATTGTTTACCGTAGCATTAATGGTGTAAAATGGTTCACTTGTACACAGTGTATCATTATCATTTAATTGAATGAATGGCAATTCCACATAATCAATTAAAACTGAATCTGTACTTGCCGGACAGTAATAACTATCTGTAGTTGTCAATAGTAAATAGGTGCTTCCATTGCTCAATTCGTTTGGACTAGGTGTATAAGTAATATTACTACTCGTAGAATCAGGTGAAAATTGTCCACCATTACCAGTCCATAAAAGACCGCCTGCAAAACTGACAGTTCCTGATAAATTTATAGCTGCATTTTCAGCACATTGTGCTGTATCTGCCCCACCATTGGCAATAGGCATGGACATAATTTGAATCGTCTTTTGGATGGTATCAGTGCATCCATCACTTGCATATGCTACCAATTGTACATCATATGTTCCACCTGCTGCAAATTCATGAAAGTTATTTTGTGCTACCGAACTAGAAAAATCATCAAAATTCCAATGCCATTGCACGATTGAATTTGATCCTGTAGATTGATCAGTAAACGCAATGGCCTCATTTACACAAGCAGTGTCTGCTGCAGTAAAATCGGCTGTAACATTTGACAAAGTAACTGGTAAACTATAACTTACATTACATGCACTTCCCGGATTTGCTGTTAAACTAACATTATATGTACCATAGGAAGGAAAAGTAAAAGTTGGATTTTCAATACTGGAAGCATCATTTGGATCACCTGTTCCGAAATTCCAATTAAATCCAAAGGCAGTGGGATCACTTAAATTTGAAAAAGAAACTGTTAAACCTTGGCATAAATTATCGGGTGCAAATTGAACAGTAGGCAGATCAGCCACCACAATTTGTTTAACAATTGTGTCACCACAACCTGAAGTTGAATTAGTAATTAATGAAACATTGTAAGTCCCTATAGTTGAATAACCTTGAAATGGATTTTGTTGTGTTGAAGTTGAATTATTGCCAAAATTCCAAACCCAGCTATTGATGGTAGTATTAGAAGCTGTACTTTGATTGGTAAATTGGACAATGGTATTTTCACAAATTGTATCTGGAACACTAAAACCACTTTGGACAAAGTGAATTTTTAAATTTTTTGTAATTGTATCCGCACAAGCAGTCCCGCTTTCAGAAATCAAACGAATTGGATAAGTTCCTGTTGTTGGGAAAGTATAAGTAGGATTTTCCATAATACTAGAATCACCTAGCGCAGCTGTACCAAAGTCCCAATGAAAATCATTACTGACGCCAACAGTATTGTTTACAAAATTAACGGTTAAATCATTGCATGAAATGGTGGGTGAAAAATTGGGTTGAGGCGCTGTCTTCACATGTACATTTTTAAAGAGTGTATCCTCACAACCCACATCTGAATTAACTATAAACCTAACATTATAGTCCCCTGCTTGTGAATAACTATGGGTGACTGAATTTCCAATTTCGTTGGTATTGTCTCCAAAGTCCCATTGAGTTCCAATGATATTTGCATTAGCAGAAACAGTTGATGTATTGGTAAAAAAACCTATTTCACCCACACACAATGTATCTGGTCCTGAAAAACTTTCAAATAAATCTGAAATGGTAATGGTTTGGTAAGCAGTATCGGCACACAAAGTCCCTTTCTGAGCCATTAAGGTAAGTTGGTAAGTTCCATTTGCTGGATAAGTAAAAGTAGGTTCAGCTACAATACTTGTATCACCGACATTACCTGTACCAAAATCCCACCAGAAACCGTTTGCACCTAAACCACTAGCATTTTGGTGCTGAATTGTCAAGCCCGAACAAGCATCAATCTCTCCAATGTTTGCATCTTTTAAAGGAGGGCAATCCAATACATTGTATTGAAAATCCCGCACTATGGTCCCTATTTTTACACCATTTCTATATTCATCTACTCTTACACCGACTAAATATTGACCCACTGCTTCTGGAACCCCTGTAAGGAGGCCGGTACTACTTATAGTCAATCCATTTCCTGAAATAGCATTCAAAGGATTGGAACTCGAAAAACCTGTGTTGTATATAATTGTATTGAAAGTAATATTGTTAGGAGGGCTGGTTGAAGCACTAATAGTTGGTAATAAAGAAGCGTAAGCCACATCATATTCATTTTTCCCGTGATATGGCTTGATTAATTGATAAGTAAGGGAATCACCATCTGCATCATTTGCAGAAAAATCAAAATTTAAGTCTTGGTCCTTACAAACATATACTGGCGGATAAGAAGAAAAAACAGGACTTGAATTTGTAATATACAAATTATTGTCCGGCACATAAGTATGCAAGCCTTCCCCATAAGTAAGTGGACTGACAATATTTACGACAGAACCATTTCTACAACAATCGGTGTAAAACAAGTGATAACCACCCGATTGAGGTGGTAAACTTATAATTTTCGAGTAGACTCCGAGTTCTACACAAACTCCAGGATTAAAAGCACAAGTATCTATGTGAGGCGCTAAAGTATCTCGAGCCAACAAAGGGATGCGAACAAAACTAGTACTTGGCATGGAACCATCACCATTCCTTATTTCTACTCTTAAAGAAGTTGAGAAATTAATACTATTCGGACTACAATCCTTATACAACCTGATAGATAGCGAATAGGAAGAACCCCCTAAATGTTCATAAAACATACTACCTCCCACAATGTGGGTTGCATAAGTATTCACTGCGCTAATAAACAACAGTAATGTAAATAAAATCTTTTTTGTCATCATACTTCCTACCACAAAGATATTACATTTTTTAATTTTTGATTCTATGTTGTTATATTTTAATCGACAATTAATGTATTTTTATCACTAAAAATATGGGACTTATCTTCATTTTCCATACTTTTGCTAAGAATTACTACTCTTTATGTTAAAATTTTTATTGATACTGCTTATCGGTGTTGGGTTTTATAGTCACGCGCAAGTGAACGAACTTTGGAATTCAAGGTTTAACGGAAGTGGAAATGGCATTGATCAACCCGTAGATTTAGTGATTGATGGAAGTGGAAATACATTTATTACAGGAATTAGCTATAGCAGTAATGGTGATTATGATGTCCTTACCTTAAAGTATAATTCAAGTGGTGTATTGCAATGGTCAAATTCCT
>CBDUKB010000004.1:0-33475 GCA_965367695.1 uncultured Putridiphycobacter sp. | reverse complement strand
TCTGATCCAGCTGGTTGGGGAACAGCTGTTGCTGGTCAAGCTCCTTCTGTTTCTGCAGGTGTAGAATGGTCAGAAGTAACTGCAATCAATACAAAAGGTGATAGAAGATTTGCTCAGGTTGCCGGACCTTTTACCTTAAAGCCAGGTGCTTTAAATAACTTGACAGTAGGTGTAGTTTATGGAAGAAGTTTTGATGGAGATTTATTGGCTTCAGTAAATGCAATGAAAACTGCAGATACAAAGGCACAAAGTTTATTTGATGCTTGTTTCCAAATATTAGAACCACCATTGGCACCTAAAATTACTATTCAAGAATTGGAAAATGAATTAATAATTTTACTTGACGGTACGCAAGACGGTACAGAGAATTATGAAGAAATTGATGAAATTAACATACCACTTAGAGATGAAGACGGAAATTTAAATGACAGAGCATACAGATTTCAAGGGTATCAAATTTTTCAAATGATTAATGTAGATGCTTCTGTTTCTGATATTACTGATATCACAAAAGCAAGATTAGTTGCACAATGTGATATTGTAGATGATGTTTCTAAATTAATTAATTACGAGTTCAATGAATCTGATGGGATTTCTGTTCCTAAAGTAAAAGTGAATGGAAAAAATGAAGGACTTTATCACTCATTTAAAATTACTGAAGATTTATTTGCGACTGGAAATAGAACTTTGGTAAACCATAAAAAATACCATTACATTGCTGTTTCTTATGCTTATAATGAATTTTCTAAATATGACCCTAATACAGCTGATGGAATTAAAGGTCAGAAATTACCTTACTTGGTTTCAAGAAGATCTGCTTCATTTGGACAAATTGAAATAAAGACAGCTATTCCACACAATCCTAGTGTTGAAGCTGATGGAACTGTGTATGGTACTTATTATGGATGGTCACCAAAAATTAGACAACTTGAAGGAATTGGAAATGGTGGAAATGAACTTGATTTAACAACTGCATCCATTAATGAAATATTAAAAAACAACGAAATGGATGTTCCCGAATATACCAATGGAGGAGGACCTGTAGACATTAAAGTTATTGACCCTTTGAACTTACAAAAAGGAGAGTACATTTTAGAGTTGGATAAAAATGCTTCTATTTCAAGAGGTGGTGTTAAAACTGATGCCTTATGGAGATTAATTAGAACCGAAGGAGGAGTGAGTGATACAGTTACTGCACATTACAATATTGGAACTGCAAATGAACAAATTATACCTGAATGGGGATTGTCTGTGAGCATGCAACAATACGAGTACGGTGGAGATTTATCTTCAGCTTCATGGACAACATATCCAATTTCAAGTAGCATTAAATTTGAAGATTCTTCTAAAATATGGTTGTCGGGAGTAATTGATTCTGATATTAATTATACGACCAACTGGATTAGAGCAGGTTCAAGTGTTGCACCAGCAGATGATGATCCATCATGTGACCCAGCATTATGGGTTAGAAATCCATGTTATTATTACGATAGAGAGCCAATTTCTGATCCTTCACAATTATGGGAAGGTGTTTTAGACGGGGTGATGACATCATTTAAATATGTAGGATACGAAGTGTATGGTATGCCAATGGGGAATCCTGGTGACAATCCGTCGACTGTTTCGAATGAAGGTTACTTCAAACTATCTCAAACTAAATTTAATACGTTCAAAATGGAAAAAATGCACGATATCGACATTGTGATTACAGATAGTGTTGAATTGTGGACCAGATGTGCAGTATTAGAAATGAATGACAATGAAAATCAAACTGTAGGAGGAGCTGATGTACTTGAATTAAGAGAACAAACATCAATTAATAAAGATGGTACACCAGTTTCAGATGCAACTGATAAAGGAATGGGTTGGTTCCCTGGATATGCAATTAATGTGAGTACAGGGAAAAGATTAAACTTGGCTTATGGTGAAAACTCATGGTTAGCAGGTGAAAGAGGAAATGATATGCAATGGAATCCAACACATAGGTATTCTAATTCAACTGGTGAACCATTGATGGGTGGAATGCATTATGTATATGTGTTTGATGCTGAAGGTGATATGCCAGCGTATGATCAAGGTGCATATATTAAAGAGAACTTGGCTAAAAAATCAAAAGCTGGTCACGAAGCAGTATTTGATTATTGTACTTGGATTGCAGAGCCAATGGGAATTGAATTTCACGATCATTTAGAAACAAAAGTTACTATCAAAGCGAGAGTGAATAAACCTTATACTTATAGAGAAGAAACAAAAGGTGTTAACAAGGGTATCCCTAGATATGCATTCACGATTACTGAAAATGATAGAGTGCGTACTGGTGTTACAACTGAATTAGAAAGTAAGTTAGATATTATTAATGTAGTTCCAAATCCTTATTATGCGTATAGTGAATACGAAGATGGTAGATTGGACAACCAAATAAAAATAACAAACTTACCTGAAAGATGTAACGTGAAAATATTTAATATGCAAGGTTCTTTAATTAGACAGTATATTAAAGATGATCCAATGACTTCTTTAAATTGGGATTTAACAAATACAGTTGGTGTGCCAATTTCTAGTGGTGTTTATATCATTCACATTGAAGTTCCAGGTGTTGGAGAAAAAATCTTAAAATGGTTCGGAACCATGCGAAGAGTTGATTTAAACAACATTTAATCTATATTCATTAAAGAAAAAATTATGAAGATTAACAAAAATATAAATAAGTCAATTGCTTTTGTAGGATTGATGTTGATTGGTACTGGTGTGTATGCCGGTAACGGTAATAGAATTGGTTCTGCTGGAGCAACAGAGTTATTAATCAATCCTTGGGCAAGAGGAATTGGTATAGGAAGTGCTGGTGTTGCAAGTGATATTGGTTTAACAGCTATGTATACAAACATTGCAGGATTGGCCTTTACACCAAAAACAGAAATTATGTTCGACAGAACAAATTGGTTGGCTGGTGCAGGAATTAATGTAAATGCAGCAGGTTTTGCACAAAGAGTGAGTGAAACAACTGTATTTTCAGTTGCAATTACTTCATTGTCTTATGGAGAAATAGATATCACAACTGTCAATCAACCTGAAGGTGGAATTGGTACTTTTAAACCAAGAGCAAACACTTTTAATGTTGGATTAGCACACGAGTTTTCTCAATCTATTTATGCTGGATTTAATTTAAAAGTAATTTCTGAATCTATAGCAAATATTAAAGGAAATGGAATTGGATTTGATTTCGGTATCCGATATGTTACGGGTGAAGAAGACAATATTAGATTTGGTATCGCTTTGAAAAATGTGGGCCCAACAATGTCTTATTCAGGTGATGGGTTAGCAACACTAATTCAGTATCCTGAAACTGGAGAATTAGCATCTTTAGAACAAAGAGCTGATGCTTTTGAATTGCCTTCATTGTTGAACGTTGGAGCCGCTTACGACTTTAATTTTACTGAAACTGATAAATTAACAATTTCGGGTTCCTTTTCTGCTAATTCATTTTCTTATGATCAATTGAGAATAGGTGCTGATTATGGAAAAGAAATCGGGAAAGCTGCCTTTCATTTAATGGCTGGGTTTGTTTATGAAAAAGGAATCTTTAGTAAAACTTATGTAGCTGACGGTAGAGCAACTGCATTAAACGGATTAACAGCTGGATTATCAGTAGATGCTATAGTAGGTGAAAATAAAAGTAACTTAGGGATACAATACGCTTATCAAGCTGTAAATTTATTTAGTGGAATTCACACAATTGGATTAGCGATTTCGTTAAACTAAAAAATATATTATCTTTGTAGTTCAAGAGAGCCCTTTGGGCTCTCTTGTTATGTTTAAAAACAATTTATTATGGGTGACATTAGTTATTATACACCAGAAGGGTTAAAAAAATTAAAAGATGAGTTGAAACAGTTAGAAACTGTAGACCGTCCATTTATTACCCAACAAATTGCTGACGCAAGAGATAAGGGTGATTTGTCGGAAAATGCCGAATACCATGCAGCAAAAGAAGAGCAGGGGCATTTGGAGACAAGAATCGCTAAATTGAAGAATATTGTTTCAAATGCACGTTTAATTGATGACTCTAAAGTAGATAATTCAAAAGTGTATATCCTTTCGAAAGTTACAATTGAAAATGTAAAGAATAAGGCAAAAATGGAATATACTTTAGTGGCAGAAAATGAGGCAGATTTGAAAGCGAAAAAAATATCTATTGATTCGCCTTTTGGAAAAGGATTACTGGGTAAAAAAGTTGGTGAAATTGCTGAAATTACAACCCCAAACGGAATCATGAATTTTAAAGTTTTAAATATAACTAGATAATGGCCAGTATATTTACCAAAATAATAAATGGAGAAATACCAGCTAACATTGTTGCAGAAAATGATGACTTTTTGGCATTTTTAGATATTTCACCCTTACAAAAAGGACATGTATTGGTGATTCCAAAATTAGAAGTGGATTATATTTTTGATATTGAAGATGAAAGTTTGGCTGCCATGATGGTTTTTGCAAAAACGGTAGCTAAAAAAATAAAATTAGCTTATCCAACAGTGAATAGAATAGGTGTTGCAGTGATTGGATTAGAAGTGCCACATGCACATATTCATTTAATTCCAATTAATAAAATGGATGATATGAACTTTGCTAATCCTAAATTGAAACTTACTAAGGAAGAATTAAAAGAAATTGCTGATAAAATTGCAAACAATTAATAAATAAATTATAAATTTGCACCTCCTTAAAAAAGTACTATCAGCTTTTAAAAGGTAGCTGCGGTCCCGATAACTATCGGGATGGTTGACGCTCAAAGTTAAAGAATGCCCGAGTGGCGGTCCCGATAGCTATCGGGATGGTAGTCGCTCAAGATTAAAAAATGCCCGAGTGGCGGAATTGGTAGACGCGCACGACTCAAACTCGTGTTCCATTGGAGTGCCGGTTCGATCCCGGCCTCGGGTACAAAAAAGCCCCGACATGTATCGTCGGGGCTTTTTTTATTCACACATTATTTCATTGACAAATTATTTCAATAAGTGATATTCACTGTTTTATAGTCTTTTGATAAAAATGAAATTGGCTTGTCTATATGCTGGTGCTTTAATTCATGTTCATTCTCTTGTTCTATGTGTTTTTTTGAATGCCCTAAATTAATGAGTGCAAAAAGCATTCCTGCTGCTCCCACCATAAAAGTAGTGTTGATAATTGCATTAAATTTTGATTCTGGACTTCGATATTTAATTATAAAATAAACAGGGATAAACAGAAACATAAATACCAATAAACTGCCAAACATTATTTTATTTGCATAAGGCCAATGCATTATTTTGAATAAAACACCTATGGTTGAGGCTGCAGCAGTTAAGAGTCCTAAAGTCATGATAATTCTATTCCCACTTTCTTGATCATCTTTAAATTTTAAGACAATATTTAAAGGAATAAACACGAGACTGAATGAAGTTAGACTCAAAACAATCAATATACCTGCTCCTGGCCAATGCATGGTTTTAAATAATACCCCCATCATAATTAATATGATGGTAAGGATACCAGAAATTTTTAATGTACGTTTCATAGCGTAATAGTTTTTAAAGGTTAGTAATAAATTTGTTTCATCTTGAATTTCGCTTAACTCTTTGTGATAGAATGTTTGAATAGTTTGTTGATATAAAGCGTAGAAATCTTGATCGATACCGATTTCATTCTCAATAATACAACAAACATGATCCAAAATGTTCATCCTAACATCTTCAGTTACAACACCTCTTTTGGTAATGTCTGCCAATATAAATTCTATTTCAGCATCTTTTATTTTATACATTATGTAAAGGTGAATCTAAGTCTAATAAAAAGCGCATAGTTTGCATAAAATCAGCTAATTCATTCACTCTTTCAGTAACAGTTTTCTTACCTTGATCAGTGAGCTTGTAATACTTGCGAACGCGTTTCCCAATATATTCTTTTTCAGTGGTCAAATCACCTTGCTTTTCTAAAGCGTGCAAGGTTGGGTAGAGTGCGCCTTCCGTAATTTTAATTTTCGAAGCGGTTAACTCTTTTACTTTTTGAGTGATTTCATAACCGTACATTCTGTTTTCTTCTTTCAAAAGATTTAGAATGATGGTTTTTAAGGTTCCTTTTATTAGTTCAGATGAATACATAAGACAAATATACATAAGATTCTTATGTAAAACAAATTTATACATAAGAATCTTATGTATAAAAATAGGATTTTTATGTAAATGCTTTAAAACAAGGTTTGTATAAAATAATAAAGACCTAAAGAGAAATGGCAGTTAGTCGTGGTAGCGATTTCTATTTAGGTCTTTTGCAAGGAAATTAAAACCAAAAAGCAATTTTTTGCCTTTCGTCTTATATATTAAACGCATATTAAATACAAAAGGTTGGCTGTTTTTAAAAAAATAATTAAAATTGCTGCATGTTGAATGAGGAGAAAAGAGCATATTTAGGAATAGGGACAAATTTAGGCGACAAGTTTTCTAACATCCAACATGCAATTAATGAACTAAAAGCTTTAAATATCACACCTATTCAATCTTCAAAAATATTTGAATCTCCTCCATGGGGATTTGAATCGGTGGATTCATTTTATAATATCGTTTTAGAAGTAAGTACACGATTAACCCCATTTCAATTGTTGGTTGAATTAAAAGGTGTAGAGCTTAAAATGGGAAGAAAGCCTAAAATAGGCCCTGAATATACTTCGAGAATTATTGATATCGATATTATAGATTACAATGCTGAAGTGGTTATATATAGCGACTTAAACATCCCACATTTGAGTTTAGTAGAAAGAAATTTCGTTGCATTGCCTTTGCTCGCGATAAATCCTAATTTTATCTTACCAACTACTCAAGAAAAATTATCCTTAAATTTGAGATTTTCAAAGGGTTCTGAAGGTAAGTTTATAAACAAGTTACCTTTAATAAATTAATTCAGTAATTGCTAATTTTTGTGCCAAAGTATACGCTTGCTTTAAAAATAATAGTTAATATTGTATTTTATTTTAAATAATTTAAAATAGCTAAACTCAACAAAGCAATGAAAAAAAGAGGTTTTAAAGGACTAGCAGGAATCTTGATTCTTACAACAACGTTAACTGGATGTAAGTTAATAGGAGATATTGAGTATACTCTTGACAAGGATCCTGTAGAAATGCATGGTGATAGCGTTCGTGTAAATATCACTGTTAAAGTTCCAGAAAAAGGATTAAATAAAAAAGCAAGCGCAGAAATCACACCAATGTTGGGGTCGAAAGCGTTTAAAACAATTACAATTCAAGGTGAAAAAGCTACTGGAAATGGTCAAACTATAGAGTTTAAACCAGGTTCAACAGTAAATTATACTGATGTAATTGCTTATTCTTCTGATCTAGAAAACGCTGATCTTAAAATTACTGGTAAAGTAATGAAAGGTAAAAAAGAAGAGGCATTAGAAGAAAAGAAAATTGGTGATGGTACAATTGTTACACCATTGTTGGTTCAAAATGATGATAAAGTCATTTTAGCAAAAGATGAATTTGTAAGAACAACTGAACAAGTTTTTGGTGGAACTGAAATTAATTACGACAAAGCGAAATCAAATGTAAAGGCTTCTGAAATGAAACAAGAAGACATTACAAACTTTAAAAACTGGATGACTGCTGCAAGTACGAATCCAAAAGTAGCGCCAAAAGTTGTTAATTTAATTGCTTATGCTTCTCCAGAAGGTGAAACAGGTAAAAATAATACGTTGGCAGATGACAGAGCTAAATCATCTCAAGAAGCTTTAACTAAATTATTAGCGCCTAAAAAAGGAACTGAAACTTTAAAAAGTCCAGCTGTGCCAATGAAGCAAATGCCTAAAGGTGAAGACTGGGATGGTTTTAAAACTGCTTTACAAGCTTCTAATATTGAAGATAAAGATTTAATTGTTCGTGTACTTCAAATGTATGCTGATCCAGTTAAAAGAGAAGAGGAAATTAAAAAAATGGCTGCAACTTATAAAAGGTTGGAAAAAGATATTTTACCTCCTCTAAGAAGAACTCAAGTAAGAGTGGTTTATGATCAAATTGGATGGTCTGATGCCGAATTGAAAGCATTGTCTACTTCAAACCCAGATACTTTAACAATTGAAGAATTATTGTTTACAGCTGCTTTATACGATAACTTAGAAGATAAAAAGAGATTATACAAAGAAGCGGTTCGTCAATATCCTAATGATTGGAGAGGACATAACAACTTAGGGTATGTTCAGTACAACCAAAACGAAATGGCATTAGCAACTGCAAGTTTTGAAAAAGCGAATAGCTTAAACGAAAATGCTATTACTTTAAATAGTTTAGGTGTAATTGCTCGTCAAAATGGAGATAGAGATAAAGCAGAAGCATTATTTAACTCAGCTGTATCTGCAGGTCCTGAAGTAAAATATAACTTAGGGATTATTGATATCCAAAATGGAGATTACTCAAATGCAGTAAGCAACATGGGATCAAACAAAACTTTCAATAAAGCTTTAGCACAAGTGTTGAACAACGATTACAGTGCAGCTTTATCAACTATTGATGCTTCAGCAGATGCTAATTCACCAATGGGTTATTACTTGAAAGCGATTATTGGGGCACGTCAAAACAATATTGACATGGTTGTAAATAACCTTACAAGTGCAACCGGTAAAGATTCTAGCTTAAAAAATAAAGCAGCAAACGATAGAGAGTTTATTAAATTCTTTGAAAATGCAGCTTTTCAAAATGTTGTAAAATAATTTTTTAACATATAATATTATCCCGACTGTCTTTTTGATAGTCGGGTTTTTTTTTCTCAAAACTATGCTACAAAGAATACAAACCATCTACTTATTATTAGCTGCTATTTGTTCAGCATTATTGTTGTTTATGCCCATCTATTTTGTAAATATTACAAATGATGTAAGTGTATCTGCAACTTTTGGTGCGTATGGAATGCAGTCTGAAAATCTTGTCAATACTAAAATACCCTTGTATTTGTTATTTATATTGATGACCATGCTCAGTGTAGTGGCCATATTTTTATTTAAAAATCGCAAAAAGCAATTGTTATTCGCACGCATTAATTTGATACTGCAATTTCTAGTGGCAATTGGTTTTTTACTTTTTTCATTTTTTGGAAAATCATTATTAAAGGCTCAGTTAATTGAGTTAGGACATGAAGCAAATGAGGTGACTTTTTCAATGGGAATTGGTTATTTTTTCTTATTTCTAGGCATTCCATTTTTATTACTCGCTATCCGCGGTATTAGAAATGACGATAAATTATTAAAATCCCTTGACCGTTTAAGATAATATGAATTACTTATCAGTAGAAAACTTAACCAAATCATTTGGTGTACGCGTATTATTTGAAGATTTAAACTTTGGAATAGACAAGGGCGATAAAGTGGCAATAGTGGCTAAAAATGGTCAGGGTAAGTCCACCTTATTAAAAATTCTATGCGACTTAGAAGAAAAAGATAGTGGCAAAATTGTTTACCGAAATGGAATCAGAGTTGACTACTTACAGCAAGATGAAAATTTCGATCCAAATTTATCCATTATCAATGAAGTGCTTTCTACTGATACAGCTGAATCACAAGCTATTTTAGCTTATGAAAATGCCATGTTAGACCCCGAAAATATGGATCGGTATAATGATGCTTTAGAGTTAATGAATGACGCCAATGCTTGGGATTATGAGGTGAAAGCCAATCAAATTTTATCGCAATTGCAATTGTATGATAAATCTTTAAAAATTGGTACCCTTTCAGGTGGACAAAAAAAACGGTTAGCCTTGGCAAAACTTTTAATAAGTGAGCCTGATATTATGATTTTAGATGAGCCAACTAATCACCTAGATCTTGATATGATTGAATGGTTAGAGTCTTTTTTATCACAAAGTAATTCTACCATCATCATGGTCACACACGACCGTTACTTTTTGGAAGTAGTTTGTAATTCAATTTATGAATTAGAAGACCAAACTATCTATAAGTACAATGGTAATTTTTCATACTATTTAGAGAAAAAAGCCGAAAGACAGGAAATACTAGCGGCTACTATAGGTAAAGCAAAGAATTTAATGTCTACTGAATTAGAATGGATCAGAAGACAGCCTAAGGCTAGAGGAACGAAGCAAAAAGCAAGGGTGGATGCATTTGCTGGTTTGAAAGAAACAGCCACACAAAGAATCCAAGAAGATCAAATGGATATCGAAATCGAAATGAGTCGATTGGGATCTAAGGTTGTTGAGATTCATAAATTGCAAAAGAATTTTGGTGATAAGGTCATTATTGATCAATTAGATTACGTTTTTAAAAGAGGTGAAAAACTTGGTATAGTTGGAAAAAACGGTGCAGGGAAATCCACTTTTTTAAATATGTTGGTGGGAAAAGAACAACCTACAAAAGGAAAAATAAGTGTTGGTGAAACCATTGTAATGGGATACTACCACCAAGACGGGTTGAAGTTTGATGAAGAGAAAAAGGTGATCGAAATTATTAAAGATATTGCAGAGTTTATTCCTTTGACCAAAGGCAGAAAATATTCTGCAGCTCAATTTCTTGAAATGTTTATGTTTCCTCGCGATATGCATTACAACTTTGTATATAAGTTAAGTGGTGGAGAGAAAAAGCGTTTGTATTTGATGACCATCCTAATGAAAAATCCAAATTTTTTAATTTTGGATGAGCCGACCAATGACCTTGATATTTTTACTTTGAGTGTATTGGAAGCTTATTTGGCAGATTTTAAGGGTTGTCTTATTGTTGTTTCTCACGATCGTTACTTTATGGATAAAACGGTAGAGCATACTTTTTATTTTGAAGGTGATGGGAAGATTAAGGACATCATTGGAAATTATACTGATTATCGAGCTTATTTGAAGGCCGAAGAAGCAGCAGATAAAATCAAAGAAAAAGAAATGCTTGAAAACAAACCTTCTTCACCTGTTGAAACTGCTACAAAAACAGCAACGGTTATTGATTCGTCAACAAGCAGGAAGTTAACCTACAAGGAGAAAGAAGAATTTAAAGCAATTGATAAAGAATTAACTGCTTTAAATAAAGAAAATGAAACCATTATTGAAAAAATGAGCGCAGGAGTTGATGATGCTGAAGAGATGAAACAATTAAGCATTAGAATGACTGAAATTGCTCAATTAATTGAGAAAAAAGAAAATCGTTGGTTAGAATTATCTGAAATTGAAGGTTAATCAGTAATACTGTGTTGCATTTCTTTGAACCAGTTCACTAATAATTGTTGTTCTTCAACAGTTAATTTGGCTTCATCATGCATTTTTAAATAACTTTCAAGCGGCATTTTGCCTTCTTCTATCTCTTCGTAACATTCTTCCAATTTGTGTTTTTTCTTATCTAATTCGTATTTATCCCAATCAGAAAAGTTTAGGTGCTTTCTTCCATCCTTCACATGTCCTTTTGTTAACCAACTAACTGGGGCTACGTGCATATACCACTTGTATTTAGTTTCATAAGAATGGCAATCGTAGCAACTGGCCTTCACCAAAGATTGAATTTCAGCAGGCGCTTCATATTTAGCCAAAAAATCGGTTTTTGAGGCACTGTCTTCAGGAATTGAAACATCTATTTGAATAAATTGCATGACAGCAAAAACGATTAAAAGTAAGGCAAGTATTTTCTTAAACATAATAATTTTTATTTGAGAAGCTCAAATTTATGGATTATCTTCGAATTTATACCCGATTCCCTTAACTGTTTTAATAATATTTTGCCCAAATTTTTCTCTTAGTTTTCTAATGTGAACATCTATGGTTCTATCTCCAACAAAGGTTTTTACGCCCCAAATTTGTTCTAAAATTTCCTCTCTTCTGTATACTTTTTCAGGATTACTCATGAGCAGCGTAAGCAATTCAAATTCTTTTTTTGGAATAATACTTTCTTCCCCTCCTTTACTCACTGTGTATTTATTTGAATCTATTGAGATATTAGTACTAGAAATATTTCCTTTGGGTACTTCATTTCTCCTTTCAATCAGTGTCCTAATTTTTTCTGTCAATACTTTCAGCTTTACAGGTTTGATAATATAATCGTCTGCGCCAACTTTATAGCCTGCAATTTGAGAATAATCTTCACCTCTTGCGGATAAAAACAGAATTAGGCTATTTTTTAAATTTTTGTCTTTTCTTAATTCTTCACAAACTTCCATACCGTCAATATCAGGCAGCATTACATCTAATAATATTACTTCAGGATGTTGTATCGTTGCAATATCAATGGCATCCCTTCCATTATTTGCGGTAAAAACCGACATATCTTGCTTCTTAAAGTTGTAAGCGAGTAAGTCTACAATGTCTGGCTCATCATCAACAATCAATATCTTATGTCCTATCATCATTATTTTTTTGTAAAGTTACTTCTAGTAGAATATTAAGGGGGTTAACCAATATTTATGATTAGATTAATTCTATGTTAAGAAAGCTTAACTTTTTAGTAATTTGAAATTGGATGCTTCAAAATCACCTTTGACCTAAATTTGCAAAAAAATAATGGTTAAAACATGAAGCATTTATTATTGATAGCAACCTTTTTTATGATTGGTACTTTGGTTGCACAAAATGGAACATTAAGTGGAAAGATTACAACTTTAGAAGGAAGTAATCAAGAAGAAGTTCCATTTGTAATTGTAAGAGCAATAGAATCAAATATCGGAGCAAAGGCAAACTTGTTCGGCGAATTTACTTTGGCCTTACCAGCAGGTAAACATAGTATTGCTTTTTTACCTTCTTTACTCGAAAAAGATACTGTTATAGTTGAAATTAAAGCGGGAGAAACTACCATTTTAAATAAGGAGTTATTTTCTTCAAGTTTGATGACGGTTGTGGTAATGGGAAAAGCTAAAGTAAACGAAGTTGGCGCAGTTTATAATGCCAAAGTAACTAAAGAAGACACAAAAGTAACGACCAATAAAACAGCAAAACAAATTGAAGAAGGAGGGGATTCTGATTTAGGTGCAGGCGCTAAAAAAATGACAGGTATGTCAACTGTTGGTGAGGTTTTATATGTAAGAGGACTTGGAGACCGGTACAATGTTGCCTATTTAAACGGATTACCTTTGCCCTCACCAAACCCTGATTTTAGAGTTGTCCCATTAAGTATTTTCCCAACGGATATTGTAAGTTCTGTATCAGTGAGCAAAGTAATGTCTGCTGAATTATATGGTGATTTTTCAGGTGGTGCATTTAATATAATCACAAAAAGTTATTTAGATAAGCCTACTTTGTCTTTTTCATTTGGATCAGGCATGAACACACAAACAACCTTCAAAGATTTTAAATCTTATACAGGGGGTAAAACCGATTATTTTGGTGTAGATGATGGAACTAGAAATTTACCGGATTATGTAGTGCAAAATTCTACACCAGCTGCTTATTCTGCAATCAATACTATTTATCCAAATTCTTTTTATAATTCTGTAGAAGGAAAATCAACTGGGTTTTTAAATAATTTTGGAACAGCTATGTCAAAAGCTTCACCAAATTCTAGTTTTTCGTTGATGGGTGGTAACTTCTTTGAATTTCCAAAATCTGAAAGTAAATCTTCAGGAATTGGTTTTTTGGCCTTGTTGAACCACGAAAATAATTATAAGTCTTCCACAGGAAAAATTAAATTAATTAATGCACAAAGTGAAGAAAGGTTGAATTATGATATTGTTAAGTACAATCAAACTACTGCTTCCACGGGCTTGTTCAGTGTATATTTAAGAATGAATCCTCAGCATAATATCACATTTAACACATTATTTGTAAATACATCTGATGATGAAACAAGAGACACTTGGGGTAAACATTTTGATTATGCCAAAGACATTTATTCTTCAAGGTTAACCTATAAACAAAATTATATTTCGACAAACCAATTATTGGGTTCGCATCAGTTTTTAAAACCAAAAAAGGATGATGATTTTAGCCGATTGACTTTGGATTGGAGAGGGTCATATAATTTAACGGGAAGTAAAGAGCCGGATAGAAGACAAGTAGTGATGTTTTATGATGATAAAGCGCAAACCGAAAATTATAGTTTTAATTACATTGATAAAAATGAAAACCATAGATTTTACAGTCAATTAGCGGAAAAGGAAGTTGCTGGTAAAGTCAATTTAAAATTTGTTGCCAAGTACAAAACAGATTTAAAAGATAATGCTGAAAAAGTGGATGAGTTAATTGTGTTAAATGTCGGAAGTGATTATAAATCTAAAACCAGAGATTTTGATTATAAACAATACAATTACATTTTAAATAACTTGGCATCTACTGTTGGTAATAATGTAAATATTAATAATATGAACGTTTATTTGAATGATGAGCAACATGATAATGGGGAGTTTTACATTCAAGAAGTCTCTAACTTTGGATCTTCATATCGCGCTAATTTAAATGTATACGGAGCCTATGCAGATGCAAAATTTAAATTTAATAAATTGGAAATCATTCCAGGTGCAAGATTTGAATTATCAGAACAATCAGTGATTAATAGAAACCAACAAACACCTTCTATCATTGAAAAAACGAATAATCCAAGTAGTAATATTTTACCTAGTTTAATTGCAAAGTATAGCGCTAGTGAAAAGGATGTAATTCGTTTTGTAGCGAGTAAAACAATAACAAGACCGAAGTTTAACGAATTGGCACCATTTCAATACACTTTGTTTTTTGCAGGTATGAAAGCGGAAGGTAATCCTACATTGAAAAATGGACAAAATTATAATTTGGATGTCAGATATGAAAGATATCCACGTCCGGGTGAAATGATTACTGTAGGTGCTTTTTATAAATACTTAGATTCTCCAATTGAACAAACCATGAAGGCAACAGCGAGTGGACAATTGATGTCTTTTTCAAATGCCTTATCGGCCCAAGTGGGTGGAATTGAGTTTGAATTTGTAAGAAACTTAACCTTTTTGATAAAAAATGAAGCGAAAAGAGATAGTAGTATATTGAAAGACTTTGGTATTGGTTTTAACTCCACTTACATGTTTACAACTGTAAATATTGATACCTTGGATTTTAGTTCAATTAATACAAATTCAATTAGACCGCTGGAAGGGTCTTCACCCTTTTTGTTGAATCTTGACCTTCGTTATGAAAAAAAGTTTGAAAACAAAAACAAGTTATTATTAGCGGTAGCTTATAATGTGTTTGGTAAAAGATTAGTCACTGTTGGTTCAAATGGAATAGGAGATAGCTATGCAAAACCTGTAAATACTTTAAACTTTGTATCAAAAATGAGTTTTGATAATAATTTAACAGTTAGTTTTAAGGTGAAAAACATATTAAATCCTTCAATTGAAATCATACAAGAAGACAAGGTAAATGAAGGAGAATACATTAATGTAAGTAGCATTCAATACGGAGTAGATGCGAGTTTATCTGTTGGCTATACCATTGAATACAAGAAGAAAAATAAAGCACCAAAAGAATTTTAGAAAAAACCAAAATGAATTATTCTTCCTTCCTCAAATTAGAAATAATGGGGCTGGGTTTGTAATTAGTGTTATAATTTGGTGCTTCAGAATAATACGTACTAAGGCCTATTAATTTTCGATTTTCTTGTATTTCACTTAGTTTATTTTTAGGAATTGAATTTAGTGCTAATCCATATTGTACGTTTGATGGATCCTTTTTCTCAAGAATGAGGGCAAAGTCATAAGGTGTAATATAACCTGATTCCAATTGTTTATAAAGGGAACTGACGATTGAATCGTAAATGGGGAGGTCTGAGTTTAAATATAAGCGGCACAACAAACTAATATTACGGCTTTTTATATTTGAAATGGGCCAATTACAAGTCAAAATAAAATCACTCAGCGCATTAACATATTTATCTAAATAAACTTGATAATCATTTTCATTTTTTAAATATGCTTCTGATAAGGTGTCCGATACTTTTTCTCTTTGAAATTTATAGAATATCATTTTCCTGTCCTCCATTGAAAGCAAGGTTTGAAGCTTTAAGTTTGTCAAACTATCTTCTTCAATACTGTGATTTATTAATAACATTTCTTTAAATGCATGGCTTTCATAAATGTGTGTAAACCATAATGAATCACTTATAATAAATTCATTAGTACATCCGGCTTTTTTTGCAAGGAATAAAAAATGTAGACTCTTTTCTAGTTCCCCTATTTGTGACTGACACTTAGCCATGCAAAAGTAATCCCTTCCTTTTGGACGTGGGACAATTTCAAAGGCCATTTCAAAATTATTAATCGCTAACTCATAATTACCTTCGTACATATGAAACTCACCTTCATTGACAAAATTATAATATTTGATATAGTTTACTTGACCAAATAAATTAGAAAATGTGAAGAGTAAAGTAAAAACAAAAAGTTTCATCTCACTAATATCGTGGTTAAACTGTTAAGTTACTATCGGTATAACAAATAATTAACAGAAAAAATTACATAAATTTCCCATAAAAATCAGCTATGATTTTTTCCGTGGCTTTGTTTTGTGGGGTAAACCTGTTATTGTTCTTGCCCCCACTATTTGTATGTTCAGGAAACCATTTCCAAATAAATCCTCCAGCAAACCAAGTTTCTCCCCAAAACTTTGCGAAAATAGCGAGAAAAGCATTTTCTTGAGCCAATGAATTAAAAGTTTCATTTTGCTTTTCATCCCAAGGTTCTTTTGCTGAATAATCGATATTTCTATAACCAAATTCTGTAAAAATTACCGGTTTATTTACTTCTTTACTTAGGTTTTTAATCATTTTAAAATGACTTTCCCATCCAATAAAGCAATTTTGAAAGCTTGGTGTTTTTGCATCAGATAATGGAAAATAGGCATCTATTCCAACGTAGTCTAATTTTTTCCAAAATGTTACGTTTTCGTAATTATCCCAGTTTGCAGCATAGGTTAGTTTACCAGTGTATACTTTTTTAATTTCTTTAATTAAATGGTTCCAAAAATTTGCTCTTTGAACCACAGATTTTTTTATTTCCACCCCAATACAAAAAATTTCTACGTTTTGTTCTGCTGCAATTTTAGCAAAACTTAAAATGTAAGTTTTGTATGATTCTTCAAACTTGAGCCAATGTTCTTCAGATTCAAAGCTTAAATCTCCTATCCAACCATGATGCATCCAAACATGGGGTTTAATCATCACTTTTAAATTGTTTGCATGCGCATGTTTAATACTTGCTACAATTCCCGATTCTGTTTCACCCTTCCATTGGAAATTAGCATTATAAAAAACGGTTGGATCATTTTTGCGAATAAATGCAAATGGCATCACGGTCACCCAGTTGGCATTTATTTTTTTTATCGGTTCAAAATGTGCCGCTTCATGATGGTCTCTTGTGGCCACGATACTGACTCCATTTATTTTTTCAACTTGTGCATTTATAAATGATAAATTCAAGAGGAAAATAAGAAATAATAATTGCTTATTCATGCTTTCAGTTTTATATGAGACGTTAAAAAACTTAAAATATTACAATTTTTCTGATTTACCTATTTCAAATTAATAAAAACATGTTTATAGAATACCAAGAAAGATTAACTTTGCAAGATGAATAAAAAACTAATTCCAGCATATCTATTAACCTTTGTTAATGTGTTAGGATTTAGTATTTTAATGCCTGTGCTTCCTTTTGTTGTTGAAAGTTATGGAGCACCTAAATGGGTTTATGGTTTGCTTTTAACTTTGTATTCAGGCTCACAATTTATCGGGGCCCCTTTTTTAGGTTCATTGTCTGATCAACGAGGAAGAAGGCCTATATTGGCAATCAGTCAAGCTGGAACTTTGTTTAGTTGGTTCGTGTTTTTATTTGCTTTATTTATACCTAATATCTCTTTTTTAGGCATGGCGGTACCACTTTTAATTATTGGCTTGTCCCGAATATTGGATGGGGTAACAGGAGGGAATGCTTCGGTTGCCAATGCTTATGTTGCAGATATTACTACACCAAGAGAAAAGTCTTATATTTTCGGTTACTTAGGTGGAATTGCTGGAATAGGAATGATTGTTGGCCCAGGTCTTGGTGGTCTAACAGCATCTACCTCCTTAGGATATAAAGGTACACTCATCACAGCAATCATCATTTCAACCATCACTTTATTAACCATCATTTACTGGTTAAAGGAATCTCATCCTATTGAAAAAAGAGCTGCAAAAAGAAAAAACTCCTTGTTGAGTAGTTTTTTTGTGCTTCGAAAAATCAAGGAAGTTCAGCCTAAACCTATCATAAAAACACTTTTTATAATTAAGTTTTTTTACTCCACAATGATTGCATTTTATATGTCGACCATAGCTTTGTTTTTAATTGATTTGTTTTCTTTTAAAGAAAAAGAACTTGGTTTTTTTATGTTGTTTGTCGGGGTGTTTTTATCCTTCAACCAGGCATTTATGTCTAAACAATTCATAAAAAAATTTGGTGAATATCGAACTTTATTAATTGGTTTAAGTTTATCTGTTTTGGGATTGATTAGTATTACACTCACCGATAATTTGTGGTTTTATTTGGCATTTTATTACATCCTCAACTTGGGTCTTTCACTTTGTTTTCCAACATTTAACGCATTAATCGCACAAAATGCACATCCTGAAAGACAAGGAGCGGTGATGGGAATTAGTGAATCTATTAATTCCTTGGCTTTGGCCTTGTTTCCGGTTTTAGGCGCTGCCATTTATGGATTGATTGGCTATCATATGTATTACTTCATGGCCCTTTTACCTTTAGTTGGTTTAATCATTGCCATTGTTCGGGGTAAGTCTGACCTTGCAAAAACTATTGAAGAAGAAACAGGGGAACTGTCTGTAAGTTCGATTAAAAATTAGGGGCTGTGTTCACAACCCCTTTCAGATTATCTTGATTTAAAAATGATGGGTTGTGATCGCTTAATTTGTTGAGAAGAATCTTTGTATTTTAGCATGATGGTTACGGTTTTTCCCCGAGACTGTCTTAATATTTGAATGGCGTCCGCATCTAACATTCCTCCTGAATTTACTTTTCCTTTCTTGTTGACTCCTTCTACACTCACTGTACCACTTATTACTGTCATGGCTACAGGTTTTAAGTTCACTTCGGGTCCAAACCTTAAACTAATTCTTCTTTGGCTAACCACTGTACCATGGCTAGGTGAATCTCCACTTTTAATGCTTCCTAAAAAAGCATTCGCAATAGGCAATGGACGAATGGTGTAATTGAAGCTACCTAAATTGACAGCTTTTCCACTTTCATCTCTCGCAGTTATGTTAAGTGTGGCTTGTCTATTTCCTGAAATTGGTTGGACAATATATTTACCATTACCGGTTTTTCGAATCGAGCAGCCATTTCCAGATATGCTAATACTTTCAGTTGGATATCCAGAGGCGACTCCCTCAACAATATTGTCATATCCCCGATACAAAACGCGCATGTCTGGCTGTGATATTACCCCCATTGGCTGGCCAACAGTGTATTCATAAGACCACGGGCGCCATTTTAAAATTCCACGTTCTAAAATCCCTACAGCACCTTTAATTTTGTGTTGCCCTGGTGTGCCCCTTATTTGAATGGGACCTTCCGTTTCTCTCCAGTTTTCTGCTATGGTATCCTTGTCAATTCCATACCGTATTTTTTGAATATTGGTAGAATCATATGCCGCTACCATGATTTTAATGTTTGCAGAATCTCCCACATTCAAATAATTTGAAGGGGCAAATGCCAAAGGTTCAATTTTATTAAATTTAAAAATAGGACCATCAATTTTTCTTAAAAGGTAATCTGCCACTTGTGCTTCTCCATTTTCAATGTCTAATTTTAAAGCATTCAATATTGAAGCGGCAGCAACAATAGGAGCATGGTCGAACATTACAGCAGCCCATGGCATATCTTGTTTTTCAGCATCATTTGATTTTAAAGTTTCAGGAATAGTCAGCATTTTATAAACTTGTTTAACTGCGTTCCTGTCTTCCTTTCTAACTGATTTTAATGCATGATCTAATCCTGAAATTGAGTTTGGAGGAAGAAATGAATATGTTTTTTTATTGTAAGTATAATTGGCCATTAAAGTGCAAACAGAGTCTCTAAATACATGAATTTTCGCCCTTAAATTAAGTCCTCTTTCATTGGGTTTTTTAGGGTTTGAGCCGATAAAATAGTGGGTTGGAATATCATAATTATCCATGTTTTGAATATCAATGAGGGGATTCAATGCAGTAATAAATCCATTATCGTCTTTTTCCTTTATCCAATCCTTGCCTTCAGCTAACTTTATCATTTGATTACATTCTCTTAAAATATAATCGACCATGGATGCTGTTTTTTGTCTGAGTTCAATTGCTTTTTCGTTCCATTGATTGAATTCAATCAAGCTACCATTGCTCGCTAATATGCCAGCTTTTTTTTGTTGGAATCCATTATACGTGTCTTGACTTTTTAGTTGAATGATTTTGCTGCTAGCGCCAAGTTTGTTATTAATAGTTACAAATGCAGCAATTACTTCTTTCGATACATTTAATGCTAATAAGGCCGTGAGTACAAGGTACATCATGCCAATCATTTTTTGTCTTGGGGTTTCTTTTCCGCCTGCCATAGTTTTGGTTTTTATTGGTTATACTAAGGCAATTCATTAAAATGAAAAAGTAACGGAATCTAATAAATAAAAGTAGAGAATTAGGAATAATTCTCAGTAATAAAACGGTGTATTTTCCATCCATTCAAGGTATTGATGAAATAAAAATCAAACTTTTTGAGGTCTCCTTTTTTATTTTTTAATGTCAAGGTATAAGTGACAAAATGGGTAAAGGTCTCATCAATTATTTTAGATGCTGCTTCATTGATATCAAAAGTGCTGATGCTGTATTTATCGGCAATTAAACTATCAATTGAGTTGAATACATCTTGGTTATTTTCAAATCTATTTTTGAATTCATTCGCTTCATTTACCTTAAAAAATATACTCCATTTTTCAAGATTTTCCTTGTTCGTAGTATTCGAAACTACATTTTTCACCTCTTCATGAGTAGCCACATTGGCAAGAAAAGCTTTCATATCCTGATCTTCAATAGTGCTGCGAATGTTTTTAATAAGTTTATCAGTAGATTTTGCACCTTTTCCATACTTTATTTGATGCGATTGTAAATATCGTTTAAATGGTGTTGCTTCAAATACCCGTCTTGTAGGATTGAAATTAATATTGCTTCCATTGTAAATATCTACAGGCATTAAAGTACTTTTTTTACTTAATTTAATTTCATGCTTTAAAGGGGTGCCGTCAATTCTTAATTGTAAATAATTTTCTTCGGTAATATTGATTGCTAAAATATAGGGTAAATAACCAGCTTTTGTAAACTCAATTGTCATTTTTCCTGATTGTTGAACTTTAATGCTGTATTTACCATCTGCTGCTGTATTTGTTTCAGCTTCGGTTCTTTGATGATTCGAAGCTTTAATCATTACGCTATTAATTTTCACATCAGCTAATAGGTTGTTATTAACGTCTTTAATTTCTCCTGTGAGGTGTAAAAATCTTTTTTGAGGTGTATTTAAATCATTTTGATTTCCAAGAACAATGATTGAAGTAATAAATATTGTTAAAGTTAAAATAGCTTTCAGCATAATTGGAATATTAGTATTTCTAATACAAAGGACGTATTTTAAAATCAATAGTTGATTCTATTTAAAGAGTTTAACAATTTTTTAATTATTATAGTATTATAATTTATTATTTTTACTACTATGTTACAGCTATTTAAAAGCTATTTTTAATAATAAAAAATTGTATATAATATCGAGTTTAATTTGCTATTTTTGGCAATAATTGTTAACTTCTAATCAAATTAAATTTTATGAAAAAAATAATAATTATTTGCACATTTCTTGGCTTAACATTTGGATTAAATGCACAAGTGAATTCAAACGCCATTGGTTTGAGATCAGGTGGAGGCGATTACGGATATGGTTATGAAATATCTTATCAAAAAGGAATCGGATCCTCTAATCGTTTTGAACTTGATTTTGGATCAAGAAGAGATAAAAGTTATGGTCATTTAGGGATTACTGGAATTTACCATTGGGTATGGAACATTACAAGTGGTTTAAATTGGTATGCTGGTCCAGGTGCACAAATTGGCTTATATAACGATAGATATTCTTTATATAAAGATTATATTGGATTAGGAGTTGGTGGACAAATTGGAATTGAATTTGATTTTAATGAATTGGGAGCCCCAATTTTAATGAGTATTGATACCCGACCAATGTGGGACATGTACGGTTCTAATTCTGGGCTAAGATATGGAGGAAACTTAGGTATCCGTTATACTTTTTAATATAAATTGAATATTATTTGTAAGTTTTTTTATCTTTATCAGACAAACAATTTAGCTCATAAATAAAGCGAGCTAGCATTAATGATAGATAGATTTTTAAAAACAAGAAAGAGAACAGAAACAATTTGTGCACCATTGCAAATTGAAGACTATATTCCCCAACCTGTAGATTTTGCAAGTCCACCTAAGTGGCATATTGCGCACACTACATGGTTTTTTGAGGAAATGATTTTAAAAAGGTTTGTGAGTGATTACAAACCTTTTCATGTTCATTATAGTTTCTTATTTAATAGTTATTACAATACAATAGGTGAAAGGACCATTAGAGCTAATCGTGGAAATATTACACGACCTGGGGTCGGAGAAATAATGGCTTATAGAAAGCATGTTGATTTTGAGATTAAAAAGTTACTTGCTTCAAATCAAGAATTTGAACTTATGAAGTTGGTTGAAATTGGTATCAACCATGAGCAACAGCACCAAGAATTATTACTTACAGACCTCAAATATGCTTTTGGACACAATCCTACCTTTCCAAGCTATCATAAGGATTTTAAACCAGAAATAACGTATAATAAAAGTGCCAACTGGATAAGTATGAAGGAAGGTGTTTATGAAATTGGTCACAATGATGAGGACTTTTGCTTCGATAATGAATTAGGAAGACACAAAGTTTATATTCATGACTTTGAAATAGCTAATTTTTTAGTTACCAATGGCGATTTTATAGCATTTATAGAAGCAGCAGGCTATGAGAATTTCAATTTTTGGTTAGATGAAGGTTGGTCATGGGTGAATGAACAAAAAATTGATTCGCCTTTATATTGGCATAAAATAAATGGGGAATGGCATTACTATACCCTTGCAGGTCTTCAATTAGTAGACCGTGACGCGGTACTCTCGCATGTTTCATTTTATGAGGCGAATGCTTTTGCTACATGGAAAGGAATGCGTTTACCTACAGAATTTGAATGGGAGGTAGCAGCCGACAAGATTGATTGGGGACAAAGATGGGAGTGGACAAATTCAGCCTATCTACCTTATCCTAATTTTACAATTGCTGCTGGAGCAGTAGGTGAGTATAATGGAAAATTTATGGTGAATCAAATGGTACTAAAAGGTGCCTCATCAATCACATCAGTAGGGCATAGTAGAAAAACGTATAGAAATTTTTTTCACCCTAAATATCAATGGCAATTCTCTGGAATTCGACTTGTAAAATAACACAATGGAACAATTTAAAAAAGACGTACTAAAAGGGTTGTCAAATTCCCCAAAAACATTGCCCTCTAAATATTTTTACGATAAAAAAGGAGATGCTTTATTTCAGCAAATAATGAACATGCCGGAATATTATTTGACCAATGCAGAATTCGAAGTATTTAGTCAAAAAACGAGTGCGTTAATCAAGGCTTTAGGCTTAAAAAAAGACCAAAGTTTTGAACTGATTGAATTAGGTGCAGGTGACGGAACGAAAACGATAGAACTACTTAAAAAATTACTTGCTGAAAAATATAATTTTGATTATTTGCCGGTCGACATTTCTAAAAATGCCCTTCTCGGGCTGAAAGAAAAATTAAATAAGGAATTACCTGCCTTAAATGTCAAAACCATGCAAGGTGATTATTTTGAAGTGTTGGCGAGTATAAAAAAAACTAAGAAACCAAAAGTGATTTTGTTTTTAGGCTCTAACATTGGTAATATGTTAGATGATTTAGCAAAGTTGTTTATTTTGACTTTAGGTGCTAATATCTTACCAAATGATAAGTTGTTATTGGGCGTGGATTTAGTAAAACCCGTTGAGGTAGTTTTGCCCGCATATAATGATAAACAAGGAATCACCAAGGCATTTAATTTAAACTTATTGGATAGGATGAATAAAGAATTAGGTGCCGATTTTGTTGTCGAACAATTTGAACACTGTCCTGAATACACTGTGGAAGAAGGAATAGCTAAAAGTTTTTTAAAAAGCAAAACAAAGCAAATAGTTGAAATTAAAGCACTCAATAAGTCTTTTACATTTGAAGCGGGGGAAAAAATTCAAACAGAAATATCCAGGAAGTACAATGATGAAATATTAAAGAATATTATTCAGGATTCGGATTTTGAATTAAAAGAAAAATTAACTGATTCAAAGGGATATTTTGCTGATTATATATTAGAGCGGAAATGAATGAAGATTTGAATAGCATTGGAATTTTAGGGTTGGGTTCGCTTTCTACTACCTTTTATATTCAATCATTAAATGATAACTTTCAAGCAATAAATGGAGGATTCAGTACTTGCCCATTTTTAATGTTGAATGCAAATTTTGATTTGATTAATCCATTTTTACCTAATAATTTTGGAAAGTTACATCCAGTATTACTGGATTATTTAAATGCGTTGAATGCGTTGAAAGTTGAAAAGATTTTATTACCCAACATTACAATTCACGAAGCAATTGAATCAATGAAATGGGAGAATTACGCAAAAATTATACACCCGATTGATGAAAGCATTGATTTTTTACAAAGTAAAGCAATTAATGAAGTGGTGTTATTTGGTACCATATTCACTATGAATTCAACTTATTTTCAAAATAAATTTGAAAGCAAAAGAATAAAAATTGTAAAACCGAGTATAGCTGATCAAGAGCAAATTGACCAAATTCGTCAACATGTGTATGAACAAAATGTGAACGAATCAATTATCAGTCAGTATCACCAACTTATTGAAAAGTATTCAACAAAAAATGTGGTATTAGTGGCTTGTACTGAGTTGTCTATGATTCCATTAGTTAATGCCTCATTTAAAGTAGTAGATATGGCGAGCATTCAAATAAAAAAGGCCTTATTCAATGCATAGGGATATTCATGTTTTTTTAGCCGTTAAAATATTAATGGTTTTTTAAGAAAAGGCTCAGAATAAAATCAATTTTGTAACTTGTAAGTAAATTATACTTAATTCGTCAAAAACTATATTTAACTGTGCTTATGTATCGAATAAATTTTATTTTAATCATTGCTTTTTTCATGTTTGGTTGTGGCGAAAGCGTTTCAACTTCTGAGGTTCAAACTACTAATGATGAATCCAACATCAAAACTAATTTAAGTAATGAAGCTGAAGCGGCAGCAGCTTTCGAAAATGAAGTGGAGGCAACTATCGACCAGGATTTAGTGGATGAAATTCAAACTAAAACAGAGGTGGCGACTAATCGTTTAGATACTAAAGTTAAGGACAAAAAATCTTTAAAAAATCCTGTTGTTTCAAATGAAGAAAGTACTTCAAACACAACGGATCAAAAAGTGATAGTAGAAAAAATAGATGAGCCTAAACCTGAAGTTGTTAAATTAAAGCCTAGTCATGACCAATGGGATGTTTTATTAAAAAAACATGTTACAAGTAGTGGTAAAGTAAATTACGCTGCCATGAAGTCAGACTTAAAAGACTTAGAAGCCTATGTGACCTATTTAGAGAGCTTTGCTTCTCAAGATGGTTGGACGAGAAATGAAAGATTAGCCTACTGGATAAATTTATACAACGCCGCCACAGTGCGTTTGATTTGTCAAAATTATCCAATAGCTTCCATTACCAATTTAAATGGAGGAAAACCTTGGGATGATAAGATTGTTCAGGTAGGATTAAAAGCGTATACCTTAAATGATATAGAAAATAAAATTATTCGACCTGTTTTCAAAGATGCAAGAATTCATTTTGCAGTAAATTGTGCCGCTAAATCCTGTCCTAAAATTATGAATAGTGCTTTTACTGCAAGTGCTTTAAACAGACAATTAGATAAACAAACTACTTCATTTATTAATAGTTCAGAAAATAATATCCAAGCCGATAAAATTGAAATATCAAAAATATTTGATTGGTACGGCAGTGATTTTGAAAGTGGAAATATTATCGATTTTTTAAATATTTATTCCAATATTACAATTAACAAAGATGCAAGTATTGTGTTTAAAGCATATAATTGGGATTTAAATAAACAATAAAAGTAAGCACTTTAAAAGAGGTTGTTCATTATCTTATTTGGGGTAAAGTTGGAAAGGTTAAATGTGAACCTGATTTTTTTCCAAGCGTTATCAATGCCAATTCCATGTGAATTTAATAAAGCTTCATTTTCATATAGGGGTAAAAAGACACCAATATCTCCATCCATAAATTGAATTCCCAGTCCTGCTTGCGCAAAAGTTTCCATGCCATTTTCAGTTGGAATCATACCAATGTCTGAAAACAATCCAATAAGGGGTACATAGGGAATTTCTACGTAAAGGTTTGCTGTAATTAATTGATTTTTGCTAGTCAAATCGCTCACTGAATTAAACATTCCATGATTGTTGACTCTTCTTTGTAAACCTATACCTTCTGTTACATTTCTAGCAAACATATAGCTTTCATAAAATACATCTTGTGTCCCACTTTGTCCGCTCAAAGCCAATGCGTATCGATTACTTTTTGTGCCATCATAAAAAATGTTTTGCGCAAAATTTATCCCTAGACTAATGTGTTTTTTCTTCTTTTCCCAATAATTAAATTTATACTTTCCGTTAAAAAATGCATTCATTACCGAAATATTTTCCTTCATTTCCGCAACATAATCGCTTCTCAAGCTAAATTTAAACTGATGCAGTTTTTGTTTGTAATTGAATTCATATTTAGCAAATGCACCAGTGATATTTTTATAAGTATCTGAATCTTCTAGATTATAAGCGCCTTGAATTTTTAAACTCTGATTGAGGTTACTTCTTTTTTGAGGTTTTCCAATGATGAAATCTATAAAAGGAGCAATGGCAATATAGTTACTTGATTTATCCTTTTCTGCAAATCCGAAATTTTTGGCTTTTAGTCCAATTGAAATCATTTTAAAATTCTGAGCGGGTACAAAGGAATATTTAAGACTCATATAACCAGCTATATTGGTTCGTCTAAAAGAGTACATGGGTGCAAAAAGGTATTCAAACTTATTTTTAGGCAAAGTATAATTATGAATTAAAACACCCAACATGATGTTGTCGTAGATGTTGTAAGCACCCATTGGACTCATCCAAATTTTAGTTTTGTCAGGTTCATTATCACCACCCAAAAATTCTAATTCTAATGGTTCTATTTTACCAAATAAACCTTGTTGCCTCCAGTAATTATTTCGACGATTTACTTCTGGGATTCTTTTGTCTGAATCAATTTTAATGGCATCAATTCCGTTTCCAGTAAATGCTATTTTCGATTTTTTATTTCCTGGTTCAATCCACTGAGTATTTCTTATTTTTCCATAAGCAAAGGCGTCAACTTTAATTGGACCATCAATCTGACCTACATTTTTAATGGTTACAATGGTTTTGTCTTCTTTTTGTTTTACAGAAGAAATCTTGTAATCAATTTGTTTAGTTGTTGGGATAATGTCTACAAAAAGCCAAGTTAAATCTTTTCCTGAAACATCCTCTAAGGCATTTTTTAAATCATTAGGTTGAGGATGTTTAAATACCCAACGATTAAAATATTCTTGCATGGCTCTATCAAATGTTTCCTCACCTAGGTATTCTTTTAAATAAGTAAATACCAATCCAGTTTTGCTGTAAACAATTCCACCGTAATTCATGCTTGTATAATCGTCAGAATGTAATTCAATTGGCTGGTCCATACCACCACTTGCACTAGCAGCATAGGTCAAATCGCTCATGTCGTGATGGCTTAAATGCTCTAAATGGATTTTATCTGCAAATCCACCCATCATATCTGATAATTGTGTATTGTTCGGGTATTTGGTTTCAATGTATCTGATTTCATTCAAAGTGTTTAACCCTTCATCCATCCATGGGTGATCCCGCTCATTTGAACCCAACATGCCATAAAACCAATTGTGGCCTACTTCATGGACAATTACAACTTCAAGTTGTTCTTTTGAACTGGCATTTCCTATAACAGTCACATTTGGATATTCCATTCCACCCCCAGCGCTAATCGTTCCATCAACTGCTGATACTTGATTATACTGATAATCCCCATTCCATTTAGAATAATAATAGGTGCCGTCATTAATGTATTCAATGACATCTTTCCATAATTCAGCATGGTGTGGGACAAACATGGCCCAAGAGGTCACTTTTCTTTTCGAATAAGGTAATTCTAATTCCCCTTTCAAAACTTCAAAACGCTTGTCGGCAAACCATCCAAAATCATGTACACGGGTTTGCGTATATCGTATTGTTTTGTAGGTTGAATCTGATTTTGGAAAAGGGGTACTTTTAAGTTTAGTATTTCCATTTTCAAATCCATTGGTTTCAAATTTTTGTGCTGTTCTTGCAGCTAAATCATCTAAAAAATCAATTTCTGTTTTTGTTTGTAAATCACCAGTTGCACCCACAACATAGTTTTTAGGTAAAGTAATTGTAACATCAAAACTACCATATTCTGAATAAAATTCCCCTTGTGTTAAATAAGGTATTTGATGCCATCCATTTTGGTCATATACGGCTGGCTTTGGATACCATTGCGTAATTTGAAATGATTCACCTACATAGCCAAGTCTAGAGATTGATCCCGAAGGAATTTTTACTTTAAATGGTGTACTAATGGTAATGGATTCTCCTTTTTTTAAGGGTGTTTTTAGATAAAGCTTTACAATGTCAATATGCTTGGGGTCATATTCCCACTTAATTTGTTCGCCATTTACTTTAAAATCTAATGAATCAATGTAACCTCGTTCTTTTTCACTCGCGTTTTGTAAATTCATATTCTTCATTCTGTAAAGCTGTTTTGCCAATGAAGTTTCATTATTTTTATAGGCATTTGGCCAAATGTGAAAATATAAAAATGCTAATTCCGATTCTGAATTATTTGTGTAAATAACTTCTTCGTAACCCGAGAGTGTTTTTTTTACATCATTTAATCTAACTTCTATTTTATATGACACATCCTGCTGGAAGTAATTTTGCGTGAATCCATTCATACTGATGAATAGGAAGGTGAAAAAAAGTAATTTGTTCATGTAATGATTAGATTTAGATTCGAAGTTAAGTATATTTGAATTTATATAGGATAATAGAAGTATGAAAGGTTTAAACAAAATAAATTTGATAAAGCAGTTTTCTATGATTAGCTTTATTTGGTTATTCATTGGTTGTGCAAACTCCCAACAACAATCCGAAAATATGGAGGAGCAATTCGAACACACAAATTTATTGATTAATGAAAGTAGTCCATACTTATTACAACATGCTCATAATCCTGTAAATTGGTATCCTTGGGGAGATGCAGCATTTGAGAAAGCGAAAAATGAAAATAAATTAGTTTTAATAAGTATTGGTTATTCTTCCTGTCATTGGTGTCATGTAATGGAACATGAAAGTTTTGAAGATTCCACGGTGGCTGCCATGATGAATGAACATTTTGTTTGTATTAAAGTAGACCGTGAAGAGCGTCCAGATGTAGATCAAATATATATGAACGCAGTTCAATTAATGACAGGAAGTGGAGGATGGCCATTGAATTGTTTTGCATTGGCAGATGGTCGACCTGTGTATGGTGGGACCTATTATCCAAAAAACAATTGGATGGAATTATTAACGAATTTAAGTACCACTTATGAAAAGGATAAAAGTAGGTTTGAAGAATATGCTGAAAATTTAACCAACGGTATTCAAGAATCAGAATTAATTGAAAAACCAGTGGAGGATACACCAATTCGCAAGGCGTTATTAAAAGAAATGACTGATAAATGGGCGACAACTTTTGATAAAAAAGAAGGTGGTCCTAATCGATCACCAAAGTTTCCCATACCCAATAATTATATGTTTTTAATGCAGTATGGTCAGTTGACAGAAAATGATGAATTGCTGGCTTATGTTGATTTAACGCTTCAAAAAATGGCTTTAGGTGGGATTTACGACCAAGTAGGGGGAGGGTTTGCACGTTATTCAACAGATGAGTTTTGGAAAGTGCCCCATTTTGAAAAAATGCTTTATGACAATGCCCAATTAGTTTCATTGTATAGTTTGGCATATCAAAGGACTAAAAATCCACTATACAAACATATTGTTTATCAAACAATTGATTGGTTAGAACGTGAAATGGTTGCAAATGACGGCGGATTCATGTCGGCATTAGATGCTGATTCAGAAGGAGAAGAAGGGAAATTTTATACGTGGACTAAAACAGAATTGAAATCAATTTTAAATGAAGCTGACTTTGAATTGGTAAAGGATTATTATAATCTTAATCAAAAAGGTGCTTGGGAAGGAAAGTATATCTTATTAAGAGAATTAAAAGATAGTAATGCTGTGAAAAAGTTTGGGCTATCAAAAGATGAACTAACGCAAAAAATGGATGCAATTAATGCCCAATTGCTTGCGGCGCGATCTAAAAGAATTAGACCTGGTATAGATGACAAGATTTTAACGAGTTGGAATGGGATGATGATTGCTGGTCTAGCAGATGCAGCAATGGCTTTTAATGAACCTGCTTTTGGAAAATTATCGATTAAGCATGCCAAATGGTTGTTGAAAAACATGGTTGCGAATGATGGTAGCTTGATGCATACACACAAGAATAATAAAAGTAAAATTGACGGTTTTTTAGATGATTATGCTTTTACAAGTACTGCTTTTATTAAGCTATATGAACTTACTTTTGATGAGTTTTGGCTGGAAAAAGCAAATCAATTGGTCAGCTACGCAATCACACATTTTAAAGACCCAAAGTCTGGTATGTTTTATTTTACATCCAATGTTAGTGAATCATTGATTGCAAGAAAAATGGAAATTAACGACAATGTCATTCCAGCTTCAAATTCAGAAATGGCAAACGCTTTATACGATTTGGGGACCTTATTAGATAGCGCTAATTATCAAAATATAGCGATTCAAATGCTGACTAATATTCAAGCCGATATGGTATCCTATCCTTCAGGTTATTCAAATTGGGCAATATTACATACAAAATTAAGCTTCCCTTACTATGAAATAGCCGTTACAGGTAAAGATTGGCAATTGAAAATAAATGAATTAAATGAATTTTATTTGCCGAATAAACTATTAATGGGTGGTGAAAAAGGTAATTTACCCTTATTAGAAGGTAAATTTATAGGAGAAACTACTATTTTTGTATGTGTAAACAAATCGTGTCAAATGCCAGTTACCAAGGTTGAGGATGCTTTAAAACAAATGACTGCCGAATGAAAAGCATATTTTTTGTATTGAATTTATTATTAAGTATTTCATTACTAGCTCAAAATCCGGGTAATGTTGGTACGGCAAATTTAACAGCTTGGTTTAAACCAGATGGTTTGGCACTGGGTAATGTTACAAACTGGACCACTACTTTTCCAACAGGAGCGGGTGCAATTTCGGTAACAGATGCAACAACCCCATTTCCTCAAGCAACAAATACGCCAGCTGGAGATATTTCAAATTACAATACAACATTAGAATTCGACGCCAATACAAATACGGCTTTAAAAGCGTTACAAAACACATCCAATTTAGACCTGCTTGACAATTCCTCTTCAGGTGATGAAGGGACTTTCTTTTGCGCATACTATTTACCAGCTTCCTCTACAAACGATCATATGATGTTGTACAACGAAGCTGGAACTACTGCAGATGCCATTCAGTTTAGAAATTTAGGAGCAACGGGCAGGCTGGCTATCGGTAAAGCACCTTCAAATTCAGTAAATGCCTGTAGGAATTGGACAGAAGACTTTATACCAACAATTATTTCATATAAAGGCAATAGGAGTGGATTGACGAGCATGGAAGCTTATGAGTCTTCATTGTTGTTTACGGCAAGTTCTGCTTCTCAATCTTCGGGTTCCACTGGCTTGTATTTTGGTGTCATGCCTGGCAATGCCAATTCTCCTTTTAATGGTTTCATTCATGAATTTATTTTTTACAATGCAGATTTAACAGCTGCAGAAATGGCTAAAGTCCATACTTATTTAGCTGTTAAATATAGTATTACATTGGACAATACCGGTGGAGGCACCCAAGGCGATTACCAATCGACCGCTGGAAATATCATATGGGATGCCTCTTTATTTCCAAATTATCACAATAATGTAATTGGAATTGGAAGGGATGATAATCAAGCATTAATGCAAAAACAATCCCATACTTTCAATGATGCATATCGTTTATATATTTCAAACCTTGCGGCTACTAATGTTGCAAATACTGGGGCTTTTAATGTTGATAATTCTTTTGTCACCATGGGAAGTGATCAAGGGATAGCTTGTGCAACTGCCGCTTCAAATGCAGAAGTTCCTGCTGCACCAGTTTTATTTTCAAGAATAGAAAGAGAGTGGAAAATTACAAAGACTAATTTTTCACAACCATTTAATGTAGATATTCAATTAGACCCTTGTGCCATACCGTCAAATTTTGAATTTGACTGTATGCGACTATTAGTTGATGATGATGGTGATTTTACAAATGCAATAGTGTATGACGCAACGAGTGGCTTGAGTTTTAATTATAATCCAAATGGTATGGTGAGTGTTGGAGGGATTGCTGATTTGCACATTCCAGATAATAGTACACGTTACATTACTTTAGGTTCGGTAAATATTCCTACAGCAGATTTAGGAAATGATACCATACTGTGTCAAGGTCAATCATTGTTACTTGATGTTACCACTGTTGGTGCTACTTATTTATGGCAAGATGCGTCTACAAATCCAACGTTTAATGTGACCATGCAAGGAACTTATTGGGTTGAAGTGAGTAATGGGTTTTGTACAGTTAGAGATACAATTATTGTAAACACTTTAGCACTGGCAGCTAATTTAGGAAACGACACGACAATTTGTCAAGGTGAAAATGTATTATTAGATGCAACAACGACTGGAGCCACCTATTTGTGGCAAGATAATTCAACAAATCCTACTTTTAATGCATCTGCAACGGGTACTTATTGGGTGGAATTAACGGTTGGAGCATGTGTTGAAAGAGATTCTATTGATATTACAGTCAATCCACTTCCACTTGTAAACCTCGGTCCAGATACTATTTTGTGCGAAAATGCCAATTTATTATTAAGTGATATTACAGTGGGAGCCACCTATTTATGGCAAGATGCTTCTACGAATACAACATTTAATGTGACTACCGCAGGCTTATATTGGTTAGAAGCTACGCTGAATGGTTGTGATGCTAGAGACACTATAAATGTTACCTATCAAACGGTAAGTGTTGACTTAGGCAATGATACAAAT
>CBDUKB010000003.1:0-37041 GCA_965367695.1 uncultured Putridiphycobacter sp. | reverse complement strand
TAAAAGCAGATAAATATGGATGTTTGGTGCCTGGATGTCAACAATATGATGATTTAGGAATTAATCCTAGTCTTGTTTCAACAATTGGCTTAAAAACATACCCTAACCCAGCCAATAATGAATTGTATATTTATTATGCAAACCAAAACCACAGCAATCAAGTTAAAGGTGTTTTATTTAACAATATGGGTCAACAAATTATGCAATTTTCTATGCCTACGAATCACACAACCTATATGATGAATGTATCAACCTTGAACAAAGGAATGTATATTTTAAAAGTATATAGTGAAGACAGTGAGCAGGTGGAGAAAATAATGATTGAGTAATTTAACTCAAGACTAACTACTAATAACTAATAACATTTTACTAATAACTACTTCTTAGTCCCCACATAAATAAATGCAGGTGGAATGTTAATCAGTGAAAAGCGGAGATTCAACTTACCAAAAAAGCTTTCTAATAACTTTTTAGCACTCAGCGAATATTGGTATTGCACGTAAGTCCCATTTTGTCTTAAAACTTCGTGTGCAGCTTTTACTATGTTTGTTTTTATAGGTTCTGGAATCACGGTTAATGGCAAAGATGAAATAACCGCATCAGCGGCGGATACTTGATGTGCAGCTAAAGTTACGCCCATTTTTTCAGCACTGTCATTGACTAATACCAGACGAGGGTCTTTCAATTTAGCCTGTAATATATTATAAAAGTCTTCGTTTAATTCAAAGACAAAAATTTTAGCATCTACATTGGCTCTTTTTAAAATCTCTTTGGTAAAAACACCGGTACCAGGACCTAATTCAATGATGATATTTGCGTTTTTAAAATCAACTTTATCACACATTTTTTTGACTAAAAATCGAGAAGAAGGTGCCACAGCGCCAACTTGTTTTCTTTCTTTAAAAAATGTACGTAAAAACTTTCTTCTTTTGGGTTTAATTCCTTCCATTAATCTTCAAATATAGAGATTATTCCATTGTTAATTACACCCAAAGCTTTTCCTCTTAATTTTTTTCCGAGTAAAGGTGTGTTTTTACTTAATGAAGCCAAATCATCAGCATTTAAGGTGTATTCCATACTTGGGTCAAACAAGGTTAAATTGGCCATACTGTTTGATGCGATTGGGGCGTAGGGAAGCTTCATTACTTTACGTGGACGAATGGAAATCGCATTGATTTTTTCACTTAAATCAAGTCCTTTCACTTCGTTTAATGTCGCAAATAAGGTTTGTGTACCAATCATGCCAAAATGAGCAAAATCAAATTCCAAATCTTTATTTTCCTTGTCTTCCGGTGTATGGTCTGAACAAATAAAATCTAAAGTCCCATCTTTTAAACCTTTGATTAATGCTTGTCTGTCTTTTTCTTGTCTCAAAGGAGGAAGGACTTTAAAATTGGAATCGAATCCCAATACTTCTTTATCCGTAAAAGCAAGGTGGTGCGCATATACATCAGCAGTGACATTTAAACCGCTTTTTTTCGCTTTTCTAATCAGGTCAACACTCTCTTTGGTTGAAATTCCTGTAAAGTGTATGGTACTATCGGTATAAGCAGTCAAGCTCAAATCTCTTTCCACCATCAAATATTCCGCAATGTTGGGGATAGATTTCAGACCAGTTAAAACAGAAGCTTTGCTTTCGTTCACTTGTCCTTCTCCAAAAATACTGTAATCGTAAGGGAAAGAAACGACCTTTGAATTGACGTTTTTCATGTACAACAAAGCCCGGTACATAATACCCGCATTTACGGGTTGATGTCCATCAGTAAAACCAACCGCACCCGATTGACTCATGTCGTAGTATTCTGCTATGTTTTTTCCTTCTCCTAATTCAGTTAAAGTGCCATAAGGGTATATTTCAACTGGAGAATATTCCCCTTTTTTTCTGACGTATTCAATTTGTGTTTTATTACTCAATGTCGGATTGGTCATGGGGGTAACCGAAACGGCGGTCATCCCTCCTAGAGCAGCAGCCGTTAAACCAGTACTTAAGTTTTCCTTAATTTCATTGCCTGGATCTTGAAAATTTACTTTGGCATCATACCAACCAAATGAAACGTGTAGGTTTGGCAATTCAACCACTTTATCTGCTTTCAAGGTAATTTTGTCTTCAATGCTATGAATGGTTTCACCTTCAATATAAATATCTTTCACTTTTAAATGAAATGGTCCCTTGGGATCGATAATGGTGCATGATTTAAGTAAAATGTTCATTTTTTACAGATTTAGGTTGTTTTCCAAAATTTGATTAATGCAATTTCAATGGCTAAAAATAATAAAGCTAAAAATAAAAATAATCGCCAATATTCCTTTGGTTTAATATTTTCTATTTCAATTTTACCTTTTTGATTTAATAATAGTTCTTGGGTCTGTGTCCAACCAGCATCCTTAAATAAGGTTATTATTTCCTCCTTTGCTAAACTTTCAATCATAGATTCTTTTCTATCGAAATTAAATGCCAACACATCTTTAAAATTCAATTGATCGGTCAGGTCATAAAAACCAGCTTGCTTCAATTCTCCATTCAATTGGTCGAATAAAACCAATTGAGAATTTGCTTCGTTAACTATTGGTGGAATCAAATCGGTTTGAAAAAGTGGGTTCATAAGGTGAATGGGTGATTTTTCTTGACTCTTTTCTTTTAATGAGTAGGACCCTCCTTTTCCTATGGTGTAGAATAATTCTTTTTTAAAGCTAGCGGTTTCCGCGATTCTTAAAAAAGTAGCTGCAAATAATGCTTGCTTGTCAAAATTACTGAATTCAGGTAATAGGGGAGCCGCTTGTAAAAATAATCGTCCACCGCTTTTGGTTTTTGAATAAGTTAAAAATGGATTGTTATCATTGAAGCCAAATAAGCTGATAAAATTCTGGTTTGAATTAACGAGCAAGGGATAGTAGTTTTTAATACTTGCTTTTGAATAGTTTTCAGGCGATTTTTCAAAAACACCGGTAAACAAAGGGTCTTTATCGTTGAAATAATTTAATGAGCGGGCATTTCCGTTTGTCAACGCTTTTAAAGTGGGTTGGTTTTGTGCGCTTAAAAAGCTATTCCATGCATTTAAATTTGCTTTGGCTCCAGGAATCATGACTACTGATGCGCCTTTTGATAAATTGTCCTTAATCAAGTTAACTGCACCACTGGTTAAATCGTTAATGTTGTTAAAAATAACCAAGGCTTGATCGGTAAAATCACTTTGCTTTAATTGTCCAATTTGAATGGCTTTGAAATTATAAAATGGATTTACCGCATACAGTTTTTCAAAAGTTTTTGGATTGTTTTCTCCTTCATTGACTATTAAAATATTGGTTTGATTTTGAATGTTGTAGGTGAAATAAAATTGGTCGTCGAAAAATAATTGGTTGGTTTTAATTTTAATGGCGCCTTTTTTAATGCCAGGTGTCAAATGGTTGAAATTAATCGTCTCTTCCACAAAGGAATTGGCACCTACTTTTACTGTTTTTACACCTTTGTCCTTGTCGTTGATACGTAAGGTTAGGCTTAAGTTTTCTAATGGTTTATCGCTTAAATTTTTAATTCTAAACGCCAAGGTAATGGGTAAGTTCACACTTTGTACTGGAGACTCAAACCAAATGGAATCAATGAATATGTTTCCTTGTATTTCAGCTTGGGGTTGATAAAAGAATAAGGCAGTACTAGCCGGGGATAGTTGAGATAAATCGCTGGTTGAAGTTTGAAAATCGGAAAACAAGAACAGTCTTTTTTGTTGATTTTCATCTGTTTTATTCAATAAATCATTCGAAATATTTAATGCGTTTAATAAAGGCGTTGCAGCAGGTGATAGGCTAATTTCTTTGATTCTATCTGTAATTTCCGACTTGCTGTAAAAGCGTTGGTCTTTTGCCAAAAGTTCGGAAGTCAATAAAACAATTTTTTCATTTTCTTCGAATGAACTCACCAAGTCAATGGCCTTGTTTTTTACTTCATTGAGCAAGTCTCCATCTTGACCTTGGGCTTGCATGCTAAAGGAATTGTCAATATAAACAGCAGAAACAGTTTCTGTATTAACACTGTCTTCGGTCGGAATAAATGGTTGTGCAAAAGCCAAGACCAATGCTGCTATGGCGAGTAGTCGGCTGAAAAGTATGAGTAAGTGTTTGAGTTTATTCCCCGACTTCGAGTCTTCAATAGCTTCGTTTAGCAAGTCAACTTTGGAGAAAAAAACCGTTTGATACCTTCTGAAATTAAATAAATGAATAATGACTGGAATGGCTAAAAGCAGCAATGCCCAAAGAAAGCTTGGATAGACAAAATTCATATTGCAAATATGGTAAAATTAAACTGAAAGTTCACTTAAATTGCCAATAGATTTTTATAAGTTTATACGGATTGTTAAAAGCAAATTCTGCTACTTAAAACCCCTCATATACACCCAGTCCAAATAAAGCAAAATCGTATTTTACTGGGTCCATAGGGTCAAATTTTCTAAGGTGAGCCATTAACTCTTCTAATGCTTTCCAATCATTTGCTTTTCGCTCAATAAGACCGAGTTTTCTTGCCACATTACCTGTATGAACATCTAAGGGGCAATATAATTCGGCAGGAGCAATGTCTTTCCAAATTCCAAAATCTACCCCTTTCTGGTCCTTCCTTACCATCCACCTTAAATACATATTCAACCTTTTTGCCGCTGAGTTTTTTAAAGGATCTGAAACGTGTTTTGTTGTACGTGAGGCTGGATTAAAACTAAAAAACACCGACCTAAAATGATGAATTTTTTCAGCCATAGAACCATTTGATTCTCCAAAAACGCTTTCAATACTTCTTTTGTTCTTGTATAGCTTTTTTAAAGCTAGGACAAAGTATTTTAAATCCTCTTTATTAAAAGTACGGTGCACAAATGTCAGTTCTGCCAATTCTTTTTCATTGGCGTTTAGAATATAATCATGTGGTTGATTGCCCATGATATCAATCAATTGCTGACTATTTTTTATAATCATGCCGCGTTTTCCCCAAGCTATGGTAGCGACTAAAAAGCCAATAATTTCTATGTCTTCTTTTTGGGTAAATAAATGCGGAATGCCAATGGGGTCATCTTTTAAAAAGTAATGTTGTTGGTTATACTTTTCAACTTTTTCATCTAAAAACAATTGTATGTCGGAGAAGGGAATGTTCACAGCATTAATCCATCTTTCATCACCAAAGAGCGGTCAGCCATTTTTGCCAATTCCATGTTGTGGGTGACAATCACAAAACTTTGTCCAAATTCATCTCTGAGTTTAAAGAATAATTCATGCAATTCGTTCGAGTTTTTTGAATCCAAATTCCCTGAGGGTTCATCCGCAAAAATAATTTCAGGGTCGTTTATCAAGGCGCGGGCAACAGCAATTCTTTGTTGCTCTCCTCCAGATAATTCGCTTGGCTTGTGGTCTAAGCGGTGTGAAATATTTAAAAACTCCAAAATAGATTTCGCCTTTTCTATGGATTCAGTTTTTTTCCTTCCGCCTAGCAAAGCTGGAATAATTACATTTTCTAATGCCGAAAATTCAGGTAATAGTTGGTGAAATTGAAATACAAATCCCAAATGCTTATTTCTGAAATTGGCTAGTTTTTTACCTTTTAGTTTGGCAATATCTTCACCTAAAATTTCAACTTTACCTTGGTCAGGGGCATCTAAAGTTCCAATAATTTGGAGCAAGGTTGTTTTTCCAGCTCCAGAAGCGCCAGTGATACAAACTATTTCTTTTGGAGCGATACTTAAATCAATTCCTTTTAAAATGGGAAGTTCTCCATAACTTTTAATGATGTTTTGCGCTTGTAACATAGGGGCATAAAATTACTACGTTTTATTATATTTTGTTGTAAATTTGTAAATAATGTTGAACGATAACGATAATTTCTATCCAGAAAAGCCAAAACTTTCGACGCCACCAAAGGGGTCGAACATGTCAAAGTATATTTTGATTATTGGTTTTTTATTGTTGTTATTTAGCAACTTAACGAGTTCAAATTATTGGATAATCATTTTTGTTATTGGGGCTGTTGTCTTACACGAATTCGGCCATTTTATTGGCATGCGATTGTTTAGATACAATGAGCCAAATTTCATTTTTTATAGCATCATAGCCCAAAAAGCTAAAAATAGATTTAAACCAGTTTCTCAAAAAAATAAAATTTTAACCTTACAAATGGGACCGATTCCGGGTTTAATAGTGGGTACTGTGCTTTTTTATGCTGCCCTAGAATCAAAATCGGAGGTGTTATTTGTAATCAGCATGATTTTGTTAACACTCAACTTGTTTTCATTGCTACCAATAGACCCTTTGGATGGTGGGAATATCATTAAGAATTTATTTTTCCCAAAAAGCCAAAAGCCCTATTTGGTATTTGTTTTAATCTCTTCCATTATCGTTATCGCAGTAGGGTATTTAACTGGTTTATACATGTTGATTATCTTGGGCTTTTTAATGGGCTTCAAAGTAAGGAGTATCCAAAAAAACATGCTGATTTATGATGAATTAGAAGAACAAAAGATTAACTATAATCAATCGTACAATAATTTAACCGACAGAGATTATTGGAAAATAAGAAATGTATTTTTGGACTTTAATCCAAAATTAGAAAGCATTATTCCTTCTCGGTCTGAGATTTGGGAAAATGAAAAACTATTATCCAATCAAGTGAAGCAATTGTTAAAAGTCGACATTAAATTAGATGCCAGTCCATTTTTAATTGTTTTGAGTTTTGCCATCTATTTGTTTTGTTTGTTAATTCCAGTTTATTTGTATTTGACATACAGTGAAACAATCATGGGGATTTTTCAAAACCTGAGCATGAATGTTTAAAATTGGTGATCGAGTAGCTGTCATTCATGAAGCCATTGAAGGAGTTGTATTAAAAGTACTGCCGCATAAAGTGTGTTTAGAAGACTTAGATGGATTCGAAAGAACTTACCCTAAAAAAGAGCTTGTTGTAATTGCTAAAACTGATTATGCTGTTGATGAGTTAGATGTTCGTGCTGCAATACAAGCTGAAATCAATCAAACGCCACCAAAACAGGTGGCAAAAAAGAAAAAAGTAATTATTCAAACTGAAGAAAGTACGGTGAATGATTTTGAAATCGATTTACACATTGAGGCTTTAGATGCAAGAAAGGAATTTTTATCCAATGGGGAAATACTACAAATTCAAATGATGGCTTGCAGGATGTTTATTGAAAAGGCCATTCATTTTAAGAATAAAAAAGTAGTCTTAATCCATGGAAAAGGGGAAGGTGTTTTGAAAAATGAAATTTATTTATACCTCAATCGATTAGAAGAAACCAAACACATTGGCATTACCTACGAAAGTGGCAGTAAATTTGTTTATGGAGAGGGTGCCACACAAGTAAACTTTTATTATTAATGAAACAAATCAGGTTTTTATGTTTCCTACTAATACCATTGCTGCTCTCTAGTTGTTTTGAATTAATTGAGGACATCAGTATCAATAAAGATGGAAGCGGTAAAATTACTTTGATTTTAAATGCCAGTCAAAGCAAATCAAAACTCAATTCTATTTTACTTTTAGAGGAAGTGGATGGGTACCGGGTTCCTACAAGGACAGAACTCATCAATAAGGTAAAATCATTTGAAGATACATTGCGTAATATGCCCGGTTTTAGTGAAGTGTCTACCCATTTAGATATTGAAAACTTTATATTGAAAATCCATGCATCATTTGACAAGGTAGAAAGGCTCAACGAGGTGATTTATTCAGTTTGGAAATCGCATGATGCGCTGAAAGCTCAAAAACTAAATTATTATACTTTTTCGAATAACACTTATAGCAAACAAGTTAATGCTGCCATGAAATACTTGCAAGCTGCTTTGAATAAAAACGATAAAAATTCAATTGAAACTGCAACTTATATGTCCTTGAGTCGATTCCAATCATTTGTGACTACCCAAATTAATCCATCTGCCTTGATTTCAAAAAATAAAAAAATTGTATTTTTAAAACTACCTTTGTCAACATTAATTAATAAACCCGAATTGTTCAACAATAAAATTACAACCCTTCCATGAAAAATTTAAGTTACTTATTATTCACATTCATTTCACTAAATTTATTTGCTGTCAATTCACCTTTAGAACCGGTAATACCAAATGATGCAAACATGGTGATAAGACTTAATGGTAAGAAAATATCGGACAAAATTGGAATTAAAAACATTTATAATTCTGGTATTTTCATGAATTATTTAAAGGATGTCATTTTTACAGGGAATTCAAATAATAAGATTGAAGATATTGGAATCAGTCTTGAAAAAGACTTGTATTTTTTTACAAAAAGAACAGAAAAAATAGCTTATACAGCTTATTTATATCCGATTGCCAAAGCAAAACTATTTGCCAAGTATATTGCTGAAAAGAATTCCTTTGTAGAAACTGTGAAGAAGCAAACTTACACGGTTATATTTTATCAAAATGAGCGTGAAGTGCTGGCTTGGAATAACCGGTATGCCATATTTATTCACTTTGATTATACCAACTACTCTGATAATGTTGACATGACCGAGATTGAAATGTATGAAGAAGTATTGGTAGAAGAAGCAGCGGAAGCGGTAGAAGTGGAGGAGTCAACAGAATCGGAAGCAGCTTACCAAGCACGTATTGAAAAAGAATTAGAATTGAGAGAAAAAGCGAGAAGAGAAAGTTTAGAAAGAAAAAGGGCTTTGTATTTTCAAGAAATGGACCCAATTTTTAATTTGGTTGCAGGACAAAAAAGTATTTTGGATAATGCAAGCTATGCAAACCATAAAAACAACACAGCTGACTTTAGTTTTTGGGTAGATATGCGTAGTTATTCAAAAAATTATGGGAGGTATTATGGTGGCTATTACGGTTACTATGGTTTTATGAGTAGTATCATGTCATCTTATATCGGAGAAGAAATAAAAGGGCATGTTTACTTTAACGAGGAAGAAATTAAGCTTTCTGCAAACATGGCTTATTCGGAAGAAATTCAAAAATGGATGAACCAAATTTATGCGGCGCGTTTACCAAAGTCTTTCTTAAAGTATATTCCGAACCAAAACATTTTAGGACTGACATCACTGTCTTTAAACTCAACAAAATTTTGGGAGGCATTTCCACAGGTATACACCCAAATTTTAAATAAGTCTTTTTCGAGAAGAAAAGCACCAGATCCAAAACAAACGGAAGCTTTTTCGGTATTGGCAGATTTTTTAAGTATCATGATTGATGAAAATGACTTGGGTAAATTGATGACCGGAAACGGAATGTTTGTGCTTAAAAATTTATTACCAGTAAAGGTTACCTATAAAAGCTATGAGTACAACGAAGATTATTCGGAATACAAAGAAGTAGAAAAAACAAAAACCGAAATGATGCCTGATTTTTTAATGGTATTTGGCGCTGAGAATAAAGTATTCATGACTAAATTATTGAATTTAGCAATGAGTAATGATATGTTGTTAAGCAGAAAAGGTTATTATTATACTGATGGAAATAATCGAGATTTCCCTTATAAAATATACTTCTTTGTCAATGATGAAATGGTTTTTATTTCTTCGGATGAAAATGAAATTTTAGCAATTGCTGGGGGGACATTTACTGGAGGAGTAGATAAGAAGATGGGGAATAATTTAATAAGAAATAACGGTTACGGTTCATTGGATATTAAGGAATTGTTGAGCAGGATAGATGTAACTGATATGAGTGTAAGAGAGGTGAAATCCTTAGAATACGCAAAGGCAAATACAGGTAAGTTGGAATACTTCAATCGTTTTGAGAACGGAGTAACCAACTATGATGTAAATTATGTAATTCCTGAAAACTTTGAAAATGCTGCCAAATATTTATGGGATTTTATCCATAAGATGGACGAAATAGAAAAGGCTAATTAGTATAAATAGTTTTAAAATCACTTTCTGCCAACACCCATTGATTCACTTCCTGTTTAAAGTTCAAGGAGCCAGGAATGGTGGAATAGCGTTTCAATAATTTAAAGCCCACTTTTTCTATTGATTTATTTGGCGCTTCATTGCTCGCCTTGGGTTCGCAATACAATGATTTTAATTGTAGGTCTTTGAAGAAAAGTGGCACTGTGGCCTTTAAAAAGTCATAGCCAAATCCTTTTTTGCGGTGTTTAGCATCCCAAATGTGTAAATGCATGTGGGCTTTTTCTCCAAAACTTATTTTATTGACATTACAATGTCCAATGGGATGTTTGTCTAAAGTCCAAATAAAAGCGTAGGATTGTTTTTTATTAACCGGTAAATTCAATTGATTGGTTAAGGTTTTAATTAAGTCGAATTTTTTAGGCAATTTATTTAAATCAACGCCCATGTTTACTAAATAATCAGAAGGTGAATGCAGCCAATATTGGACAATAAATGGAATGTCATCAATCTCTAATTTTCGTACGCCAATTTTTTGTGCCATGGGTTACCTCAAAATTTAAATCTAATTTTTGATTCTAATTTACTTTATTTTTATGATAAAAACCAAAAAAAAATAGCCTTGGAACTTCCAAGACTATTTTACAAGGTTTTAAAATTTAATTTTTTATAAATTCATGTCATTTAAATTGGCCAATACCTCAAAAGCTTTACTCACTACACTCGACTGAACGACAATGGTAAACTCATTAGTTGTTGAAATAACCTCCTCTAAACTAATACTTTTCCAAGCTAGTTTTTTTAAGATAAAATAATATATCCCTTCAGTTTGCACATTGGCAGTCGGCAGTTTGAGGGTAATGGCTGATAAGTTTTTTGTTTGAGATAATAAGTGATCTTTTTCCATGTTTTCTTCTAACATGCCACTCAATTGTGCATTTACAATAAGGGTGGTTTCATTGATCCCCCTCGAAACAGTGTAAAAAGAATCGTTAATCGATTCAATTTTCTTTAAAAACATGGCTTGATTCGCTGATATGCCTTTGTAATTCTTGTAATTATACTTGGTTAAATTACTCCTTACGACAAAGTCACCAATTTCGCCGACTATGTTTTTAATTTTATTCTTTATGCTGTCTTGCTTACTCAAAGGAAGCCGACTAATCGCCATTACAATGGTACTTTCTTTGATGGGTTTCTTGGCAATAGCCTCTAATTCGGGTCTGATTTTTCTAGCCAGTGCACTGGTGTTTATCAAACCTTCTGATAAACTTTCACGAACGAAAGGAGTGTCATCAATAACCTCTTCGATTAATTTACTTAGTGATTTCATGTTACAAATATAACAATTCTATATTAATATATCACAATTTGCAGGAAAATATATTTTTCGCGTTTTATTTTATATGTTTGCGTTAAACAATTAAAAAAAACAGCTATGAACACACCTTGCTTTAGTTACGATACAGCCATTTTGAATGAAACACTACGTCATTTAAATGATGCTAGTAGTAAGCGTAATTACAAGGTGCATTACGCAGTGAAGGCAAATTACAATCCACAAATTTTGGATATGGTGATGTTGCACGGTTTAGGTGCCGACTGTGTAAGTGGTAGAGAAATATCATGGGCATTGGAAGCAGGATTTGATGCCGATAAAATTGTGTTTGCTGGCGTTGGAAAATCTGACGAAGAAATCGCTTTTGCAATCTCTGAAAATATAGGCATGATTCATTGCGAAGGCTTGCAAGAAGCCATGATGGTAAATGAAATTGCTGCAAGTCAAAACAAAGTAGTAAACATTGCGTTAAGATTAAATCCAAATGTAAATGCACATACACATGCAAAAATCACCACTGGATTAAGTGAAAACAAATTTGGTTTTTCTGTCATTGAATTAAATAAATTAATTTTGATGAAGGCAGATTTGACCAACTTGAATATCCAAGGATTACATTTTCATATTGGTTCTCAAATTACAGACTTAAACATCTTTAAATTACTTTGCGAAAAAGTAAATGAATACATCAATTTTTTTGAATTAAACTTTAATACCTTAACATACTTAAATTTGGGAGGGGGATTAGGTGTCAATTACAATGATCCTGATGCAGAATTAATACCCGATTTTGAAGCTTATTTTGCTGTATTTGAAGCAAATCTAATGGCGAAAAACATGGAAGTCCATTTTGAATTGGGTCGCTCAATTGTCGCGCAATGCGGAAAATTATATACCAAAGTACTTTATGTAAAAGAGTCGGAGACGAAAAATTTTGCAGTCATTGATGCTGGCATGACAGAATTGTTAAGACCAGCTTTATATGATGCTTACCACCAAATTGACTTCAATGGCATTGCCTTCAAATCCGACTTGCAAAACTATGATGTGGTGGGACCCATTTGCGAATCGAGCGATTGTTTGGGTAAAAATGTGCAGTTACCTGAGTTAAGAAGAGGAGATATTTTGGTGATTAGAAGTTGTGGCGCTTATGGAGAATCAATGAGTTTAAATTACAACGGAAGGATAAAACAAGCGGCGGTTTATAGTTAAACCATGTTATAAACGTCCTTTCTGATCAAAGTTTTGAAATGATTTTTTCCAATCTTTTAATCTCTTTCTTGCCTCTATTTTGAATACCAGCCGAATTGTTTTCAAGTAAAACAAGTTCAATGCTGTCCTTCACTTCAGGAGCAAGGTCAGGATAGCTTTCACATATTTTTCTCAAAACTGTGAATGAAAATGCCTGAATGGCAATGGCTTCATCTTTTTGTTGGATATATTTTAATGCTTGGTCAAAAAGTAAGCTGACACCAGATTCTGGTATGCTGGCGGTTTGAAAGATTCTTAATACATTTCTTTTGTAAGCATCACTTTGTGGTTTTTTTAAACCATTAATCAAGCGCATAAAATAAGGTGCCAATAAATCGGGTCTTTGGTCGTAAATTTTACTCATAATTTGCGTCGACCTTTGCACCAAAAATATGTTATCACTTTCAAAAAAATTGATAATTACTTCAATTTTTTTGGGAGATTCGATAGCGATACAAGCCACTTGATTCCAAATTTCCTTGCTGTTTTTACTTAAAATGAGTGCTTTTAAATCCATTTTCTAGGGTGATAAACAAAACTATCATTTTTTCACATACACTAACGATTGATTGTTAATATTCTTTGATAACTTCTCTTTTATTAAAAGGCTTTATGCTGTATATTTGTTAGCTGAGGTGTACCAATTATGGCGCGCGTTTTCAAACCTTGAAATCAAATTAAAATGGCAGAAACTGGATCTAATTATACGGAAGATAATATTCGCTCACTCGATTGGAAAGAGCACATCCGATTAAGGCCAGGGATGTACATTGGTAAATTGGGAGATGGTGCCGCTCCTGATGATGGAATTTACGTATTAGTAAAGGAAATCATGGACAACTCAATTGATGAGTTTGTGATGGGGAATGGAAGAAGCATCAAGGTGAAAATAAAAGATGGTATTGCTTCGGTACGTGATTATGGTCGTGGTATTCCACTAGGAAAAGTAAACGATTGTGTTTCAAAAATAAACACTGGTGGAAAATACGATTCAAAAGCCTTTAAAAAATCAGTAGGATTAAATGGAGTAGGTACCAAAGCAGTGAATGCCTTGAGCGAATATTTCTTGGTACGTTCCATCAGAGATGGGCAGCAAAAAGAATCTATTTATAAAAGGGGAGAGCTTGTAAAAGATGGGGCCATTGAACCAACGGATGAAAAAAATGGGACTTATTTTGAGTTTACAGCTGACCATGAAATTTTTAAAAATTATAAGTTTAGAAAGCAATACCTAGAAAAATTATTCTGGAATTACTGCTACTTAAACCGTGGATTGACCATTCATTATAACGGAGAGAAATACCTTTCTAAAAATGGATTACTCGACCTGCTAACCGATAACATGGACGGAGATCCATTATACCCTGTAATTCACCTTGAAGGAGAGGACATAGAGGTAGCATTTACCCATGTCCGTTCTTATGGAGAAGATTATTCTTCTTTTGTAAATGGACAACATACTACCCAAGGAGGTACGCATCAGTCGGCTTTCAGAGAGGCGGTAGCCAAGGTGATTCGAGATTTTTACGCTAAGAAATATGAAGCCATAGATATTCGCCAATCTATTGTTGCGGCGGTCGCTGTAAAAGTAATTGAACCTGTATTTGAATCTCAAACAAAAACCAAACTTGGCTCTACCGAAATTGAACCAGACGGTCAGTCAATGCGTGCATTTGTAAATGATTTTTTAAAGGAGAAATTAGATAATTTTTTACATAGAAATCAGGAAATAGCGGATACCCTTGAAAAGAAAATAAAACAATCAGAAAAAGAAAGAAAAGAACTTTCTGGCATTAGAAAATTGGCAAGAGACCGTGCCAAAAAATCGAATTTACACAATAAAAAATTACGCGATTGCAGGGTACATTTAGATGATTCAAAACACGATAGAAAATTAGAATCCACATTATTTATTACGGAGGGAGATTCTGCAAGTGGATCCATCACCAAGTCGAGAGATGTAAATACTCAAGCCGTATTTAGTTTAAGGGGGAAACCTTTAAATTCCTATGGCTTGACTAAAAAAGTGGTCTACGAAAACGAAGAGTTTAACTTGATTCAAGCAGCCCTCAATATTGAAGATGGCATTGACGATTTACGTTATAATAAGGTGGTAATTGCTACTGATGCCGACGTGGATGGGATGCACATACGCTTGTTGCTATTGACTTTTTTCCTTCAGTTTTTTCCTGATTTGGTAAGAAAAGGACATGTTTATATTTTACAAACCCCACTATTTAGGGTGCGTAATAAAAAGGAGACTTTTTACTGTTACAGCGAAAGAGAAAGAATTGATGCCATTGAAAAATGTGGAAAAGCAGCAGAAATTACCCGATTTAAAGGATTGGGTGAGATTTCACCTGATGAGTTCAAGCATTTTATTGGTGAAAACATTCGATTAGACCCTGTTTACATTGGTAAGAGTGCTAATATTGAAGAGATACTCGCCTTTTACATGGGTAAAAATACAGGCGACCGACAAGAGTTTATTATTGATAACTTAAGATTAGAAGAAGCAGTTTAAGTCTTGTTTATTTTTACATTAGGGGTACCTGATAAGAGGTTTGCCACGTATCGTGTTGACTGAAATTGTTCCAGGATAATCTTAAAGAAAACGGTAATTGGAATGGATAAAATCAGTCCAGGAATTCCCCAAATATAGCCCCAAAGCATGAGCATTACTAAAACGGTAATGATATTAATTGAAAAGGATTTCCCCATAAAAATTGGTTCCAATATCGCGCCGAATAATACTTGCACCCCTGTTACAGTGATGACAAAAAATGCCAATTGACCACTTGGTTCTAATTCAACCATGGCAAATAATGATACCATTACAACCGTTACAAACGAGCCTATCATTTGAATAAAGTTAATCACAAAGCCAAAAATCCCCCAAAAAATTGGAAATGAAACGCCAAAAAAGTAACAGGCCAATCCAGTTCCTATGCCCGTTAATAAACTTACAAAAAACTTAACCTTAATAAAGGTCATCAAATCCTTTTCTATTTTTAAAAAGGTTTTCACAGAAGCATGTCTTTGTTTGATTAATATGGTATGCATTACTTGTTGAACATTAATTGATTCAGCAAGCCATAAAATCACAAAAAATGCGGTCATCAAAGTCATGGTAAGTGTATTGCCCACCGTCTTTAATGCTGGACCCAAATTAGCCATCATATTTTCCTGATTGAAAAACTGAAATAGTAAATTGTTTTCGGTTTCCAATTCAATGCCAAAGTAGCCTTCGGCCCAAAGTAAGAGAGAGATTAATTTGTTTTCTGCCTTTAAAAAAAAGACGTCCTTGGTAGCAATTATTTCTTGGCTTGATAGCTGAATAAGTTGAAAAGATATCAGGAAAAAAATGAATATTAAAATGATTACCAAGCCGATACTAATTGGTTTATTGATCTTTCTTTTTTCAAACCAACGCATAAGGGGTAAGAAAAGCAAAGAAATAAACATGGACAATACAAGGGGTACAAATATAAATGAGAGTGTTTTTAATAAATAAAACACAACAGGGATAACTATAAATAATAGTAAAGTATTGGTCGTTTTAGTTTTGCTTAACATGTAAGGTGTCTGAAATTTTGAATTGCAAAGTTAAATCAAAATCTTTTACAAGGGTTAAGTAAGGATTAAAATACTTCATTATTAATAGGATATTACAGAAACATTTTTGCCTCTGCTGGGGTAGGAAGATAACAAAAACCACGTTTAATTTTATGGCGATTTTTTGAAATAATGTCATATACCCAATTGCGAATAAAAGTGGGTATGATGAGAAAAATACCCATTAAATTTACTGGGAATTTTAATTTAGAAGCAATTTTGAGAGCGGCAGTAGAACGGCTGTAAATTTGATTCTTACTTAAAAGGTAAATAGTCGCCAATGAAATTTCAATGTCGTATTTTGCTAACATTTTTTTTGCTAAATCAGACTGTAATGCAATGAATTGAAAGCGGTCGTTTTTTCTGTGTTTTAAGATGAATTGAACGGAATGATTGCAAAACCCACAATCACCATCATAAAAAATCACTTGGCTTTCTTCATTTTTCATTGGGGTAAAATTACTAAATTTAAGGCATAATAATCTTAAAAGCATCAAATGAAAATTGGAATTTTACTCGCTGGTTCGGGTGTATACGACGGATCAGAAATTCAAGAAGCAGTATTGGCCATGTTAGCCATTAAGGAAGCCGGAGCCGATTACCAATGTATTGCCTTAAATAAAAACCAACATCATGTAATCAACCATTTAACGGGTGAAGAAATGAATGAAACCCGTAACATGAAGGTGGAAGCTGCAAGAATTGCGAGGGGAGATGTGGCAGATATCAATGATATGAATCCAGCTATATTAGATGCTCTGGTATTGCCTGGTGGTTTTGGTGCAGCAAAAAATTTATCGAATTGGGCTTTTGAAGGTCCAAATGGAAGCATAGCGCCTGAAGTAAAATTATTAATTGTAAACATGGTGAATGCAGGGAAACCGGTTTGTGGGCTTTGTGTCAGTCCTGTGTTGATAGCCAAAGCCTTGGAAGGTTCTGCCATTCATCCTAATTTAACCATGGGGTCCTCGAAGGAAAAATCCCCTTATGACATCAATTCTTTTCATGATGGAGTGACCACTACAGGGGCTACAGTTGCTGAAAAAACAATTAGGGAAGTGTTGGTTGATAAGCAAAACAAAATTGTAACGGCACCTTGTTATATGATGGATGCCAATATTCTTGAAATTAGAAATAACATTAAAACCGCCATTGAAAAAACTATAGCACTTATTGGGTAACCCGAATATTTGGATTAATTTTTAAAATTTCTTTTAAAAACAATGCTGCTTCTCTTGGCGAAATGTATAAGTCGGTGTGTGAGCTCGATTGAATGATCATGCCATTTCTTGCCATGCCGAACTTTAAACCTATAAAAGCTGTTTTATTTAATTGAATAGTCTTGATGTTCGCAATGGGTACTTTGCCTTTAATTGGACCAGATTTAAAAAAGATTTTATTTTCCTTTATTTCATAATAAGTGAAATTCCACATCCATAAAATAAATCCAGCGATTAACAGGAGTAAAATGGAAGCAATGAGAAAATTATTACTCATTCCTTCATTCATATAAATAACAACGAGTGGGGCAATGATGAGTGTGATGGAGCCAAAAATTAAGATTCTAAAAAAATTATCACGTCTACTCGGTACTCTCATTTCATTGATTTTTGATAAAGGTATAAAAAATATTTCCCTTGGGGAAAAACAATTAAATTGAGCCTTATATTTGCAAAATGTCAACAACTTCATCAATCATATTTAATTTACCAGCAAACGCTGTTTGTATTCAATCTGAAAATGAATTGCAAATCTCAATATGGATGGCAATTGAACCAATTTCTGGAAGAAAAGTACTTTTTACAAAGGGGATGAGTCAATTCAATCAAAGTGATAATTCAAAAGCTGTTGAACATGTTTATCCTTTTGTAGAGTTGTATTTTTTATTGCCTGCTTATTGGAAGCTTGAAGAAGAAGACCAGCAATGGCCTTTGGGAATTTTAAAGCGATTAATGAATGCACCGCAAGAAAAAGGAGTCTGGTTTGGTCCAGGGGATACTTTTGTTGCAAATAGACAATTAAAACAAAATAGGGGTGAGGCAAAAGAGATTGATGCGCAGGAATTAAACAATAATTTAACAGCTGCACCCATCAATGAAACTTTTCAGCAGAATCATATCATTCTAAACGAACCATTGGCGGCACAAACTTTTATTGAAAATTGGGAAGCTAAAGACATTCATTTTTTAAGCTTAATTCCAATTTTTCAAAAAGAGTTTGAATACAAGCAAAGTCGCTCGGCATATGAATTGTTCGATCATTTTATTAAAAAAAATGTGACAGAATTAATTGATGAATACAGAAAGGAAGCGGTTAAAAAACGTTTTTTCGGATTGTTTTAATTTTGGTTTATTGTTGAAGTTCCACTGATTTTCATATCTTTAGTGCTTCAAAATGAAACTACTGACTAAAAGACTATTTTTACTTTATCTATTGTTCACAAGCTTGGCTGCACAAAGTCAGGGTGAAGGCAATATTTGGTATTTCGGACAAAATGCAGGCATTGATTTTAATTCAGGTACTGCTGTTGCTATAGCTGATGGCCAAATTGTTACATTTGAAGGTTGTGCGACTATTTCCGACAATTTGGGTAATCTCTTATTTTATACAGATGGCAGTTTAATATACAATGCCAATCACCAAGTGATGCCAAATGGCAGTGGCCTATTAGGAAATAGTAGTAGTTCTCAATCCGCAATTATAGTTCCTAAACCTGGCAGTTCTAATGTTTATGTTGTATTTACTGTCAAAGAACAGGCAGGGGTTGAAGGGTTAAATTATTCTGAAGTTGATATGACATTGCAAGGAGGTTTGGGTGATGTCAATGCGGTTTATAATACCCAAGTCTACACACCAACTTGTGAAAAAATTGTTGCCATTAAACACCAAAACAATGTTGATTTTTGGATTGTATCTCACGAATATGAATCTAATATCTTTAGAAGCTACTTGTTGAATGCTGCGGGATTGGCAGCCACACCCGTAGTGAGTAGTATCGGAATGAATATTCCACTTACCGTGACAGGAACCAGTACCATTGGCTATTTAAAAGCGAATGCAGATGGAGATAGGATTGCCATGGCAAATACTTACTTAGATACTACACAGGTATTTGATTTTGACAATGCGACTGGTGTGCTTACTAACCCAATCACTTTACCAGTTGAATTTGGTTATGGTGTAGAATTTTCTCCGAGTAGTCAGTTTCTCTATTTAACAGACGATTCAGATATTTTACAATTCGATTTATTAGCCGGATCAGAAATAAATATAGTTAATTCCGCAATCATAGTAGGGGCTGTGGGCTCTAACCTTGCAGGTGCACTTCAACTGGCGCCAGATGGTCAGATTTATTGTGCCTCTGGTGAAGTCGCTTTATCTACCATTTCTGCTCCTGATTTACTTGGGTTGAGTTGTAATTTTCAACAGAATAGTTTCCCTTTATCTGCTGGTACGGCCGCATTGTATGGCTTACCTACTTTTCATAATCAAATTATAACCTCTCAAACCAATTTTTCAATCTGCCAAGGCGATTCACTTTATCTATATAATCCTTCTTTCCAAAATTATAATTGGGCGCTTGCAAACACCCCTTCAAATGTATTTTCAACCGATTCTTCCATCACAGTTGCGCCAAGCACAAGTACTGATTATATTTTATTTGATGGCAATGATACCTCCTTTTTTAATATAACAGTATCTCCTGCGATAGCGGTTGATTTAGGGCCCGATATAGAAAGCTGTGACCAAAATGATATCATTTTAGTTGACTTAATTAACAGTGGAAATTCCTCTTTAACTTTCTTATGGCAAGATGGGTCTGCAAATGATAGTTTAGTCACTAGTTTAATTGGTACTTACCACCTCACTGTTTTTTCAGGAGCTTGTACAGCCTCTGATACCATGGAGATTATTGCCTCACCAGGGGTGAACATCTCTTCAAATAATCCAATTTGTCCAGGTACTTTAACTGGGTCTATTATTATTAATGTACCAGGAAGTACAAGTAATTTCACTTTTATTATTGAAGATAGTAATGGTAATCAAGTGAATACAGCTGGTACCAATGTCGCGAATAATTTAGTGGCCGGATGGTACCAAGTTTCCTATACAAATATTGATGGTTGCCAGGGCGTCAGTATGGTTGAATTGATTGATCCAGCAGTTATTCAATTCAATTTATTAACCACACATCCCTTGTGTTACGGCGACGCAACTGGGACCGTAGATGTAGTTAATATTCACAGTTTTCAAGGAAACGTCGATTCCATCTCTTACATCTGGACACCCAATCCACAACAAAACAATGGCTTGTTTACCGATTCATTATTTAACCTTTTAGCAGGAGAATACACCTTAGAAGTGGTAGATGATTTTGGTTGTGTAAATTCTCAGATTTTTTATATTCAGAATCCGAAACCTTTGGAAGCAATTATTACCGATATCAAACCAACTTATTGTCGAACCACTGCTACGCAAAGTGGAAATGGGGTGTTGGCAGCCGTGGTGCCAGACCTAACAAATGGAACGCCTCCTTTTACTTTCGAATGGTTGAGTTTAGCAGATGGCAGGACTTCAAATTTCTCCACTGTGGTCATGAGCGCACCTGGTCAAATTGTACTAACCATCACAGATGCAAATAATTGTGTGTATGCCGATACGGTTTTATTAGATTCCATCAATCCAATTGCTGATTTTATCATTGAATCTGACGAATTTTTATTCCCAACAGAATATGAAGGAACCGAGTTGTTATCAGTGAAAATCACCAACCAATCTATCAATTTCGCCCAAGCCGATAATCCTTTGTCCGATACCATTTTCCAATGGAATTTATTTCACAATGAATTGCCAACAAGCAACCAAAATTGGTTTTTTAGCTACGATTTGAATGAAAAAGTAGATACAACTTACGAAGGGGAGCAAATCTATGAGGTCTGCTTAATTGCTAAAAATTATAACGACTGTGTGGACACCACTTGCAAAAATGTAATCGTACATGCTTATCCAGTTTTAGAAACGCCGAATGTATTTACGCCGGGTGCCTATCCTAACAATACTTTCTTTTTCCCATCAGCTGGTATTGATGAATTTGAATGTACGGTATTCAATCGCTATGGAATCAAAGTATTTGAATTCAATTCCATCACACAAGAATGGGACGGCAATCATTATAAATCTGCCAAACCTTGCTCCGAAGGGGTCTATTTTTATGTCTACAATGCCATGTCAACCAACGGCACACCTTTTACTGGTGAAGGGCAAGTGACTTTGATTAGGGCAAAGAAGTAAATGTTTCTTTTATTGCTACTAATAATAGCACTTGTTCGAACTCATTTCTATTTTATTTTAAACATTGTTAATCGCTAAGTTCAACTGTTTTTCATACCTTTAGTCATTCAAAATGAAATTACTGACTTTACTTATATTGTTTTCTTTTCTTTTAATTCCAGCTACAATTGGGTATGGACAGAATGAAAGCAATATTTGGTATTTTGGTAATACCGCAGGCATTGATTTTAATTCAGGTTCACCTATGGCATTGAGCAATAGTGCTATGTCAACACAAGAAGGTTGTGCGAGCATCTGCAATAATAATGGTGATATTCTTTTTTACACAGATGGAAGTACAGTTTATAATGCTAACCATCTTGTGATGCCAAATGGAACTGGTTTGTTTGGAGATATTAGTAGTACTCAATCGGCAATTATTGTGAAAAAACCAGGAAGCTTATTTGAATACTATATTTTCACAGTTGATGTTGGTGGAGGGCCAAATGGGGTGAGTTATTCTATAGTGGATATGAGTCTTCAAAGTGGTTTGGGTGATGTTTCAGTAGCGAATGTATCGATTTACAACCCTAGTTGTGAAAAAATCACTGCTGTTCGACATAGTAATGGGGTGGATTATTGGATTGTTACTCATGAAGTAATGTCGAATAATTACAGGTCTTATTTATTTAGTTCGAGTGGGCTCTCTATAATACCAGTGATAAGTTCGGTTGGGGCTTATTTAGGAGGGTCAGGTAATTTATTTACCATTGGTTATTTAAAAGCAAATATTAGCGGTACAAAAATAGCGACTGCTTTATATGGAATAGACACAACTCAAGTGTTTGATTTTGATAATACAAACGGCTTGATAACTAATCCAATTTCATTACCAGCTGTTGAGCCTTATGGAGTAGAATTTTCTAGAAATGGACAATTTTTATATGTTTCTGGCTACGGGAGTTTATTTCAATATGATTTATTAGCAGGTAATGAAAATGACATCAATAATTCTCAATTTAATTTATTCACCACCACTTCTTATCAAGTATGGGCCCTTCAGTTGGCCCCAGATTACAGGATTTATTGTGCCTCTAATTCTGCTATGATTGGAACAATTTCAAACCCGAGTCAAAGCGGAAGTAATTGTAATTTTAATTTGTCTGGATTTAATTTACAATTACCTCATTCCAGTAATTTAGGTTTACCAACATTCCAGAATGAAATTGATATGATCACCCAAGTGTATGATTACACTATTTGCGAAGGTGATAGTATAATTTTAACACCAAACGATTTTTATAATCACAATTGGATCATTGCAAATGCACCAAATAATGTGATTTCAACGAATGACTCTTTGAAGGTGGGTCTTATTGTAGATACTCAGTATATAGTCTATGACGGAAATGATACTGCTTATTTTAACGTGGCCGTTACACCAAATAGTCATATAAATTTAGGTCCTGATATTGTGCTTTGTGAAGGAGATAGTGTTGTGTTATTTGACTTAAATAATGTTTTGGGTTCAGGTGCTGTTGGAATGAGTTATTGGTCTTGGGATTGGTTTTACAATATTAATGATAGTCTTTATAACTTTACTTCGGGAATATTTGGAGATACCATTGTTGTTGACACTGCAGGGACATTTAATTTAAATGCATCAGGATTGTCATGTGTTGTGTCTGATCAAATTACAGTGAGTATTATAGACGAGTCAAGTGTGCAAATAATAAGTAACAACCCAAATTGTTATGGCACTTCAACCGGATCTATTCAACTGAATGCACCAGGCGATAATAATAGCTTTACCATTACGGATAGTGATGGCAATACTGTAAATAATGCAGGAACCAATGTGGCTAATAATTTAATGGCAGGCTGGTATATTGCTACTGTTTCAAATGCTGCAGGATGTAGTATACAAGATTCTGTGTTATTAGTTGATCCGCCTCAAATTCAATTTGATTTAAGTATTTCAAACCCCTTGTGTTATGAAGACGCTACTGGAAGTGTAAAAGTATCAAATATCAATAATTTTCAAGGAAATATCGATTCTATTTCTTATATCTGGACACCCAATCCACAACAAAACAATGGGCTGTTTACCGATTCATTATTTAACCTTTTAGCAGGTGAATACACCTTAGAAGTGGTAGATGATTTTGGTTGTGTAAATTCTCAGATTTTTTATATTCAGAATCCGAAACCTTTGGAAGCAATTATTACCGATATCAAACCAACTTATTGTCGAACCACTGCTACGCAAAGTGGAAATGGGGTGTTGGCAGCCGTGGTGCCAGACCTAACAAATGGAACGCCTCCTTTTACTTTCGAATGGTTGAGTTTAGCAGATGGCAGGACTTCAAATTTCTCCACTGTGGTCATGAGCGCACCTGGTCAAATTGTACTAACCATCACAGATGCAAATAATTGTGTGTATGCCGATACGGTTTTATTAGATTCCATCAATCCAATTGCTGATTTTATCATTGAATCTGACGAATTTTTATTCCCAACAGAATATGAAGGAACCGAGTTGTTATCAGTGAAAATCACCAACCAATCTATCAATTTCGCCCAAGCCGATAATCCTTTGTCCGATACCATTTTCCAATGGAATTTATTTCACAATGAATTGCCAACAAGCAACCAAAATTGGTTTTTTAGCTACGATTTGAATGAAAAAGTAGATACAACTTACGAAGGGGAGCAAATCTATGAGGTCTGCTTAATTGCTAAAAATTATAACGACTGTGTGGACACCACTTGCAAAAATGTAATCGTACATGCTTATCCAGTTTTAGAAACGCCGAATGTATTTACGCCGGGTGCCTATCCTAACAATACTTTCTTTTTCCCATCAGCTGGTATTGATGAATTTGAATGTACGGTATTCAATCGCTATGGAATCAAAGTATTTGAATTCAATTCCATCACACAAGAATGGGACGGCAATCATTATAAATCTGCCAAACCTTGCTCCGAAGGGGTCTATTTTTATGTCTACAATGCCATGTCAACCAACGGCACACCTTTTACTGGTGAAGGGCAAGTGACTTTGATTCGGGCGAAGCAGTAAGGGATTAAAAACTTTTTTCATTTGTGAATAATTCCTTATCTTTACCATCTTTAATTCAATTTATGCAATCAAAAGCAACAACACCTGACAAGTATTTAAGAGAATTACCAACAGATAGAATTACCCCTATGGCAAAATTACGCCAAACCATTTTAGACAACATAGATCCTACTTTTGTAGAATGTATGAGTTATGGTATGGTTGGTTATGTGGTACCTCATGAAAAGTATCCAGCAGGTTATCATTGCGATACCAAATTACCTTTGCCTTTTATAAATATTGCCTCCCAAAAAAACTTTGTGGCTGTTTATCACATGGGCTTGTATGCGAATAAAGACTTGATGGAATGGTTTGTTGGTGAATACCCAAAGTATGTGAAAGCAAAATTAGACATGGGCAAGAGCTGTATTCGATTTAAAAAAATGGACCAAATACCTTATGAATTAATTGGTGAATTGGTAAAAAAAATGTCTGCTGAAGAATGGATTGAACTATATGAATCGAACCTTAAGGCGAAATAAAGGTGAAAATATTTTGAAAAAAGTATTTAAATCGTGTAGGATTTAAAAAAAAACATTAACTTTGCGCTCCCGAAAGTTGTCCAGTGGATAAACTTTTTGGTAGATTAAATGACTAAAAGATAAACGAAGATGTCAAGAATTTGTGAATTATCAGGTAAAAAAGTAATGAGTGGAAACAACGTTTCTCACTCAAAAAGAAGAACTAAAAGAAAGTTTTACCCAAACTTGGTGACTAAAAAGTTTTATATCCCTGAAGAAGATAAGTATGTAACATTGAAAATTTCAGCTTCAATGTTAAGAACAATTAATAAAAAAGGAATTTCTGCTGTGCTTAGAGAAGCTAAGAAAAGTGGAGTTTATAAAGGCTAATATCCAAGAAGATGGCAAAGAAAAGTAAAGGAAATAGAATTCAGGTTATTTTAGAATGTACTGAACACAAAGATTCAGGTGTTCCAGGAACATCTCGTTACATTACTACAAAAAATAGAAAGAATACTCCAGAAAGAATGGAGATTAAAAAATTCAACCCTATTTTAAAGAAATATACTATTCATAAAGAAATTAAATAATTAAGACATGGCTAAGAAAACAGTTGCAAGTTTACAAACCGGTGGTGGTAAAGAGCACACTAAGGTTGTAAAAATGATCAAAAGTGAAAAAACTGGAGCTTATAGTTTCAAGGAAGAGATTGTACATAATGACAGAATTAAAAGCTGGTTCTCTAATAAATAATCAGTATCATTTTAATGTATTGAGCTTCTTCCAATAATGGGAGAAGCTTTTTTTATTTTAAGCATATGGGCATTTTTAATTTTTTCTCAAAAGAAAAAAAAGAGTCATTAGATAAAGGGTTAGAAAAAACGAAACAAAGTTTTTTAAGTAAACTAACACGTACCGTGGTTGGAAAATCACGTGTTGACGCTGAGGTTTTAGATAATTTAGAAGAAGTACTTATTTCTTCGGATGTAGGGGTGGAAACCACTTTGAAAATTATTGATAGAATTGAAGCAAAAGTTGCCAAAGATAAATATGTTTCTACTGAAGAATTAAACGGAATTTTAAAAGCAGAAATTGCAAGTCTTTTAGAAGAGAATAATTCTTCTAGCTTAAATGGTATTGTGATTCCTGAAGTGGAAAACACCCCATATGTGATTATGGTGGTAGGCGTTAATGGTGTGGGTAAAACTACAACAATTGGAAAATTAGCACATCAGTTTAAATCTATGGGTAAAAAAGTAGTACTGGGTGCCAGTGATACTTTCCGTGCTGCTGCGGTTGACCAATTAATTATTTGGGCCGATAGAGTAGGAGTACCAATTGTACAACAAGGTATGAATGCAGATCCTGCTTCGGTAGCCTTCGACACTTTACAATCAGCAAAAGCACAAAATGCTGATGTTGTGATAATCGATACGGCGGGTAGGCTCCACAACAAAGTAAATTTAATGAATGAATTGTCGAAAATTAAAAATGTCATGGATAAAATTGTACCCGGTGCACCCCATGAAGTTTTGTTAGTTTTAGATGGTTCAACGGGTCAAAATGCTTTTGAACAAGCCAAACAATTTTCATTGGCAACCGATATCAATGCATTGGCCATTACCAAACTCGACGGTACCGCAAAAGGTGGCGTGGTGATTGGAATATCTGATCAAATGAAAATACCAGTTAAATATATTGGTGTTGGTGAAGGAATGAATGATTTGCAACTTTTTGATAAAGTTGAATTTGTAGATTCACTTTTTAATTAATTTCACATACTAAAAATAAGCTGTTTTGAAAACGAAAACACTCCGTAAAAACAAAGTGAACATTGTTACTTTAGGTTGTTCAAAAAATACTTTTGATTCAGAAGTACTCATGACACAATTGGTTGCGAATAAGTTTGAAGTTGAACACGAAGCCAAACAAGATGATTCCGAAATTGTAATTATCAATACATGTGGGTTTATTGATAACGCGAAGGAAGAATCAATCGATACCATCATCCGTTATGTTGGGGCAAAGAAAGATGGGGCTGTTGATAAAGTATTTGTAACAGGTTGCTTGTCTCAAAGATACAAAGACCAGTTAGAAAAAGAAATTCCAGAAGTGGACGGTTATTTCGGAACCAGAGATTTACCAAGATTATTAAAAACATTAAAAGCTGATTATAAAAAAGAATTGGTAGGAGAGCGTTTATTAACCACTCCTTCTCACTATGCTTACTTTAAAATTGCAGAAGGATGTGACAGACCTTGTTCTTTTTGTGCCATTCCTTTGATGCGTGGTAAACACGTTTCAACACCAATTGAAGCATTGGTTGCTTCCGCTAAAAGTCTTGCTGCAAAAGGTGTGAAAGAATTGATTTTAATCGCACAAGATTTGACTTATTACGGGTTAGATATCTATAAGAAAAGAAATTTAGCAGAACTATTAGAAAACTTAGCTCAAGTTGAAGGTATTGAGTGGATTCGTCTACACTATGCATTCCCTGCTGGTTTCCCAATGGATGTGTTTGATGTAATGAATAAATACGACAACATTTGTTTTTATTTAGACATGCCATTACAACACGGTTCAACTGCCATGTTAAAAGCCATGCGTAGAGGAATTACCAGAGAAAAAACGACGGCTTTAATCAATGATATTCGTGAAAAAGTGCCAGGAATTGCAATCCGTACTTCTTTAATTGTTGGTTATCCGGGTGAAACTGAAGCCGATTTTGATGAAATGATGGAATGGGTGGAAGAAATGAAATTTGAGCGCTTGGGTGTTTTTCAATATTCACATGAAGAAGATACCCATGCTTATAATTTTGAAGATGATGTTTCAGCTGAATTGAAAAATGAAAGAGCCGAAACCATCATGGAATTACAATCAGGCATTTCATACAATTTAAATCAAGAAAAAATTGGAAGGACTTTAAAAGTTTTATTCGATAGAATTGAAGGGGATTACTTTATTGGTAGAACCGAATATGATTCTCCTGATGTAGACAATGAAGTGTTGGTAAAGAAAGATGATGACACCTATATTTCAATCGGCGATTTTGCCATGATTGAAATTACGGATGCTGATCATTACGACTTGTACGGTACTTTGGTGAAGTAAAAGCCAATTAGAAAATCACCCTAATTTTTATGTTTCTATTATAGAATCCATTTAAATTTTACCGCAATTATTTGTAACAGCCTGCTTTTATAAGCAAGGATGAATCTAACTTTATACCTAGTTTTTGCTGTGTAAAATAAAAAATAACTCCTTGATTTGCAATAAGTAAGTAAATTTTTCGTTAATTTGAGCAACAAATCATTTAAAAAATATATTATGAAAATTGTATTATCTACATTGCTCTTATTAATTGGAACTGCTCAAGGGTTTTCTCAAACCGAAGCATCAACAAAAGATTGGGAGACGGAACGTCACCACGAAATAGGACTTGACGCAACAGGCTTTATTAAAAAGTTTACTAATATTATTGGAGAAACTGATTTTGAATATCCTACTTATCAGTTTACTTATAGATATAAAACGAATGTTGGTAATATTAGGTTTGGAGTCGGAGGTCGTTATGCTGATAATGAGTTTCAAACTTTCTATTATACAGATTCTACCATTCGAAAAAGAATCGGGAAATCTTTAAATTTCAGATTAGGTTGGGAGTTTAAAACTGATATTAGTAAGCGTTGGCAAGCATTTTATGGACTTGATTTCAGGGCCAGTTATTTTTACTCAAGGAATGATGCTTATGATTACACTGGTAGTTATTTATTGGGAAGAGAATCAAATGGTGAAACTGTTGGAGTTGCTCCATTGCTTGGTTTTAGATTTAAAATAACACCTCGTTTGAGTTTGACAACAGAAGCGAGTTTCGCATTTAATATTTCGAAAAATAATACGAGAATCTACTACATTCCTTTAATTGATTCAGCCCCTTTAATTGATGACTTGGAATATGATGAATTGAAAAGTGTAAATGGAGATTTCAATGCACCTTTATCTGTCATTTTGACCTTCGATATATAAATTAAATAAAAGTTTAAAAGCAACTACGGAACCACTTGTTTCGTATTGCTTTTAAATGATTACTGTGAAAAAAATATTGACCATTTATTTACTATGCTTTGGCGTGTTAGTAAATGCCCAAACGACTAAAAAAGTTGCTTTCTTAGGCAACAGTTATATATTTACCAATAATTTACCAGGTCTTATTGATTCTCTTGCTGCTCATCAAGGAGATGACATTGTTTACCAGCAAGCTACACCGGGTGGATACACTTTTTCTGGTCACACAACCAATGCAGCAAGTTTAAGTGTAATTGCAGCTGACACTTGGGATTATGTAGTTTTACAAGAGCAAAGCCAGTTACCTTCTTTTCCTTACGCACAAGTAATTACTGATGTGTATCCAAAAGCAAATATTTTGTGTGATTCAATTCGTGCAGCAAATGCCTGTGCCATACCAATGTTTTTTAACACATGGGGCCGACTGAATGGAGACCCACAATGGGATTCCATTAATACATTTGAGAAAATGAATCAACGCTTGTTTAATGCATATCACCATATGGCAAATGTCAATAGTGGCATGCTGAGTCCGGTTGGTTTAGCATTTAATGCTATTTATAACGATCCTAATGCCATTGTCACACACGCACAGTTGTATTCAGGTGATGGCTCTCATCCTTCGGATTATGGGAGTTATTTGGCTGCTTGTGTTTTTAACGATTTAATTTTTAGTACCCAATCAATTTATAATTCATTTTTACCGAATGGAATGACCCAGTTGGAAGCATATTATTTACAGAGTGTAGCCGACCAAGTAGTATATGCAGCCAGCAGTCCTATTTTTGTTTTTACCCACCCATTCGCTGAATTTGATTTTACAAGTACTGGGGCATCATTCGAATTTAATAACCTAAGTCAGCATGCTTTTGAATACACTTGGGATTTTGGCGATAACAATACTTCTAGCTTAGAAAATCCAACCCATATTTATGCTCAAAACGGAAATTTTCAAGTTAAATTAACAGCAGAATACTGTGGCAGACAATCAACCTATGAGCAAACCGTCAGCATTACGGGTTTGGGTTTAATTGAATTGAATGTTGAAGTTGCTATTTTTCCAAACCCATTTCAGCATAAATTTTATGTCCATTCAAGTCCAAATTCAAGTATTGAAATTGTAAACATTGCCGGGAAAGTAATTTTCCACATGGATAATTGTCAAGCCAAGCAAATCATTGATTTATCAGATTACGCAGCTGGTATCTACTTACTAAAAGTGAATAACGGTGAGGAGCAAGTGGTTAAAAAACTGCTAAAAGAATAAATGGAGTTTGAAGTTTTTTACAAATTACTTAACGAAAATATAGAGCAGAGTCAAGTTGCAGATCGTAAAGGATGGTTGACTATTATTTATACCCACAATTTTGAATTACTGCGTTTCAAAAATATTTTTAATGAAGCATCCCCAAAAGTAAATCGATTTTTATGGATGATTAGTGAACTGGGTGCATTGTATCCAGCTTACTTAAGGAGTCAATTGCCGGCATTATTTGACTTAAGCAAAAATACCAACTTCGATTTTAAAGCTGCTTTTGCAAGTTATTGGAACATGGTAGGAGTGCCGGAAGAGAATGAAGGGGAAGCCATTGACCTACTTTTTAAATGGATTGCTTCTCCACTCGAAAACGTCACCATTAAATCAAGGGCCATATTTACCTTGCATCAATTGGTCATAAAGTATCCCGACCTTAACCATGAATTTCAAGCTGTATTGAATGCCCAGTTAAAAAAATACAGCAAGGATTTTGACAAGCGAATTCTGAAAGTATTGCATCAATTGAATTATGGTTTATTAAGACATTTTAAGATTTCCATTAAAGGGTTCTCAAAATTTGGATTTACCTTTATCAATTATTAAAATAATTACATACAACATATTAAAATGAAGAAATCAAACTATTTAATTGCCAGTTTTGCACTCTTATTATTCAGTTGCAATCCTGCCCCAACAGTTGAAGAAAATGAAACAATCAACACCGAAGAACAAACAACAAACATGGAAAAAACAGATACTTCAACACCTACTTTATTAGCAGCGTTAACAGCAAAGAAGGAAAATTTTGAAATTAAAGCAACTGAAGATAAAAAACAAAAATATGCAGCAGGTCTTCAAGCTGTTATTGATCAAGGCGTGGTAGAAAATGCCATTCAATTAGGCGATAAAGCACCCAATTTCACTTTGAGCAATGCCGAAGGAAGTACTGTTACCCTTTATGAGGAATTGGAAAAAGGACCAGTGGTGTTAATGTGGTACCGAGGTGGATGGTGTCCTTATTGTAACATTACCTTGAACCACATGCAAGCAGCATTGCCTTCATTTAAAAAATATGGTGCCAATTTACTTGCTTTAACTCCCGAACTTCCAGATAGTTCAATTTCTACCACAGAAAAAAATGAATTAGAATTCGAAGTACTAAGTGATGTAGGGAATGTTGTTGCCAATGACTATAAAGTGGTATTTTCATTGACTGAAGATGTAAAAACACTATATGAAAATGGTTTTGGATTAAGCAGTTATAATGGCAATTCCAATGGGGAATTACCTTTGGCAGTTACTTATGTAATTGGGCAAGACAAAATTGTAAAGTATGCTTTTTTAGACCCAGATTATAGAAACAGAGCAGAGCCAAGTGAAATTGTGGAGGTATTAAAAACTTTGATAAAATAATACATTCACCATTTCAATTTATTATTTAATTTTGCAAGATGAATCTCAAGTTTCGCTTGGTAAATATTTGGAGCTTAACTATTATTTATTGCCTGTCAATAAGTATAGTAGGTTCATCTTTTATCTCCAATCCATTACTTGATAATACAGGAAAAACTACTGTTTCTTTATTTTCGAAAGTAGTAAGTGATCAACACTATCTTCCTGCCCAAATTGAAGTTTTTTCAGCCAATAAAACGGCTTTTGAAAGCAAGGATTGGGATAAATTGGGTAAAGATAACCAAGCATTCCTTTTAGCTGACAATCAAAAAGAAGCAGTATCGCTACAAGACCAATTTAAATTGGTTGCGTATTGGCTTCAACAAAAGAAATCAGCTTTAATTTTCCCCCAACATTATTTTTGGTAAGTAAATATTTTAATCAAGCGGCATAGTATGGATAGACTTGCTGCTGCATGCGAATATTGATTCGTGTTTTTTAATTAATTATTTACCTAAATATATTCACAATGGACTTAGGAACCGCCCTTGTAGGGGGCACATTTTCTGTTATCTGTGTTTTACCATTCATATACATGAATAAACGCAGTAAACAGCATGCGGCAAAAATGCAGCAAAAATTAAACGAAATTGCAATACAACACAAAGGAATCATTCACCAACACGAAATTTGTGGTGACATGGCGATAGGATTAGACAGGATTAATTCAGTATTTTTCTTTTATAAAGAAATGGATGGACAAATTATTTCAACTCAAATCAAATTGTCTGAAGTTGGTAACTGCAAGGTTGTAAAAACAAATCGCGTGGTGGGGGATGAGCATCATAAACAAACATTAATCGATCGGGTTGACCTGCAGTTTCAAAAAATAACACCGGGTAAAAACTTAGTGAACTTCGTGTTTTTTGATTCTGCTCATACTATGCAATTAAATGGAGAATTACAAATGGCGGAAGAATGGGCCAAAATTATCAATACACAATTAAATAGCTTGTAATATTTATGCCTCAATTACTTCAATTGAGGCATAGGTTATAAATGATAGTAATCTCCAATTATTTTGGTTTGTTTGAAAGTAATTAGTAATCTTAACTTTTATGTTTACAGTGTTTTGTAGGATGAAAAAAGAAATATGTTCGACAATAAATACTGCTTCTGTTGGCTGATTATTAAGCTTTTTTCTTATATTAACCCATAATCGTTTTTATGTTAAAATTGTCCCATATTATTTTGCTCTTTTTAATGCTGAGTCAAGTTTGGCTCTTTGCTCAAGACATGCAAGTATATAACGGTTCTTGGAAGGGGCAAATCCCAACTGAAAATACCTTTAACTTCAGTGTAGAAGTGGAGCAAATGGATGAAAAGTTTGCTGTTTTTAAAATATCCAACGAGCATGAAATTGTAAATGAAGTAGTTGAATTTAATGAAGCAAGTTTTGAAATAATCATTGATGAAAATTTATCCTTTAAAGGAATATTAAAAGAGAACAAAGCTGAAATTAATGGGTTTATGCAGAGTGGCTTATTATTATAACACCTCACCTTAAAAAGAGAATTGGCCGGATATTATGTCGGGACTTGGAACATTTTTTTGGTAGATGAATTAAAGGCTTTGGATGTTTTTCTCAGTGTGGAAAATGGAAAAGAAAATAATTATGAAGCTTATCCAATTTTTGCTGACAATCGCTTTACTGGGACATGGTGTGAAAATTTTAAAAAAGAAAAAAACAAGATTGCTTTTAATGATTTTAAAACGGGTTTAAACTTTAAGGGGACATTGGAGCAGGCAAGCATTAATTTAGGGGTTTATTTAGGAAGTAACTTAGTAACAGCAATAATGTTCACCCCTTATCAAAACGAATGGAAATTGGGTGGGATAAAAAGTCAATTATTGAAGGCGCCCGAGCAGAAAGAAGATGGTTGGATTGTATCTAATAAAGGAATCAAACACCCCCAAATATTAAAATCACTGGAAGATTCAATTCGGTTGAATAGTATTGTTAACACACAAAGTGTTTTAATAGCAAAAGATGGTCAGTTAATTTATGAAAATTATTTTTCAGGTTATAATGCCAACATTCCACAAGACATGCGTTCGGCATCCAAAAGTATTTCCTCCGCCATTATTGGAATATGTATCGATCAGCAATTGATAAACAATGAAAAGGAAAAAATATTCAAATACCTACCCGAAGAATATGCCCTTTTTTCAGACAATCAAAAAAAACGAATTAGCATAAAAAGTTGTTTGACCATGAGTTCGGGATTAGATGCCATTGATTTTGGAATCGAAAGAGAATCTTATGCAAGTGAAAATAAGTACCAACAAAAAATGGATTTTACAAAGCATATTTTAAGTGCACCAATGCTTAGTAAACCAGAAGCGCATGCAAATTATGGGTCTGCCAATCCTTATTTATTGGGTGTAATAGCAAATGAGGTTGTCCGTGAACCCCTGTCGGTTTTCATGGACGAAAATTTATTTCAACCACTGGGCATTACCAATTATATTATTCAAACTGATCGACAAGGGAATCCATATTTTGGTGGCGGCATGTATTTAACACCAAGGGACATGCTGAAATTTGGTCAGCTATATTTAAACAAAGGCCTTTGGAATAAGCAGCAAATTATTGCTGCAGAATGGGTTGAAAAATCATTGAAGAATTACTTGGTTTTAGAAAATACAAAGGATAAAAACGGATACGGTTATTTGTGGTGGCATCATCAATATCAAATAGAAGATAAAATAATAAACACCATTGAAGCCAGGGGTGCAGGAGGACAATATATTTTTTTAATTCCTGCTTTAAACACAACAGTTGTTATCACTTCAGCCAACTTTCGAAATGGCAAATTTCAACAACCAGAAAAAATATTAAAGGCGTACATCTTACCTGCACTTTTGGATTAATTTAATTTTAAAATGAAAAATATTTATTACTTATTATTTGGATTGTTTTTGTTTTCATGTGCTTCACAGCATGATGATGAGCAGCTAGCTAAGTTCGATTGGATGATAGGGGAATGGGAAAGGGTTGATGAAAAGCAAAGGAACCAAGTGACCTATGAAACTTGGCAAAAAGAAAGTGATGAAAATTATATTGGGCATGGTTTTGTAATGTTGGAACAAGACACAATTTGGCAAGAAATAATGAAATTAGAAAAGCTGAATGAAGAATGGAAGCTGCAGGTGATTACATCTAGTAATAATGATGCTGTTTCCTTTACTTTAACAAGCATAAACCAAAATACATTTCTTGCAGAGAATCCAGCTCACGACTTTCCAAAGATGATTCAGTATTGGTTGGAAAATGATAATTTGATGGCAAGGGTAGGAGATGATGAAAATTCAATCGATTTTAAATTTATAAAATTGAAAGAATAATACGCCCAACCTTAAGTGTTTAGAATCCGTTTATTAAGTTAATTATTCCAAACCTTAAGATTATGAAAAATTCACTTAATTCTTTAAAATATTTACTGTTTTTTATTTTATTTATCGGTTTGATAAAGCCAACGGCACAAGCACAAAATTTTCCTTTTCCTGTCGAAGATGCGGTGTGGGTAAATCAATATCAAAATTACTATCACAATAATGGTACGACTACAATTACTTTTAATGAAGTAAATAATTTTTGTGCGAATGGATTGGATTCCACAATTAATAATGTGGCTTATAAACAGCTTAACATATGTACAGCAAGTTCATCAAATTATTATGGAGCAATAAGAGATGATGCTGGTCAAGTTTACTTTGTTCCAAAAGACTCTTTGACTGAATTGTTAATATATGATTTTACATTGAACGAAGGAGATCATAAAAATGTGTATATCCAAAATCCTTGGCCAGGTGATCATTCATTTAATAGCCACAATATTACCATTGATAATATTGACACTGTGATGGTAAATGGCTTAGCAAGAAAGATTTTTTATACACTAAATGCAGCTTATCCAATTATAGAAGGCATAGGGTCCACTTCCGGTTTGTTTCAAGAGCCTTATCCAAATATTTCAAACTATTTTGTGGATTTAATGTGCATGAGTTTGAATGACACAACTTATTATAACTACGATAACCATGTACTCACACAAGGGGAACCAGGAACTTGTGATTTAACTTTAAATATTCAAGAAGCTGAAGGTGAGCTAGCGGCTTTGAAAGCTTTTCCAAATCCAAATCAGGGTAATTTTATTTTGACAAATAAAGGGGGGCATGAAATCGAAAAGGTCAGGTTATACAACCTATATGGGCAAGTAATCAATACGCAAAATATGGGTTATTCAACTGAAATTTCTTTTGAAATAGAAAGTGCTTCGGGGATGTATTTACTCGAAATATTAAGTGTGGATGGAAACAGAACACTGTTTAAAATCATCAAAGAATAATTGTAAGTTTTGAAACTGCTATTCGTCAATTTACTATATTCACACATTCATTTTTTAGAAAGTAAAAAGCATGGAAAATTACAAAAAAGCATATATCGCTGGGGGTTGTTTTTGGGGGATGGAAGATTTGTTTCGGGTAAGACCTGGAATTATTGATACGGAAGTGGGTTATTTGGGAGGAGAGAATGAAAATCCAACTTATAAATACCATCCAGGGCATGCCGAAGGTATTGAATTAACCTATGATCCAAGCGTCACCTCTTTTGCGCAAATATTGGATTACTTTTTTAGAATTCACAACCCAACCACCATCAATCAACAAGGAAACGATATGGGGTCCAGCTACCGTTCTACTATTTTTTTTCAAAATGAAACTGAAAAATCAAAAGCTGAAGAGGTGATTGCCATAGTGGACGCTTCAAAAAAATGGGAAGGCAAAGCAGTTACTACCCTAGAACCATTTACCAAATTTTGGCCTGCAGAACCTGAACACCAAGATTATCTATTAAGAATCCCCAATGGTTACACCTGCCATTTTGAAAGGTTTGATACCTTTTTGAAGTAATTAAATAAGCATTCAATTAACAAAGTCCTGTGGTTTAATTTACAGGACTTTTTTTGTTGTTTTAAATAAATTGAGGCCTTAATCGGTTTATTTACAATTGAATAAATTTAAACGTTTATAACGGTTAAGAATCGTTTAATCACAGCTAGCGCTTGTATGCCGGCCCTTTTATCATTATATTTAAAGAAGAAACGCATCCAAACGGTAGGATCAATAGCGTAAGGATTTAGCTTAACCATTCAAGTACCAATCTTATAACCATGTCAAAAAAAGGGATTAAATTCAACTTAAATTCAAGCAATTCTTTATATTTGAATCAAAACCAACACACTACATAAGGTATATAAAAGCCACAAGGTGTTTATACCCACATGTTAGGATGCAAGCGGAAGATGGTAAATGAGGGGTGAAAAACCACAGTACTCCAC
>CBDUKB010000002.1:0-40327 GCA_965367695.1 uncultured Putridiphycobacter sp. | reverse complement strand
GCTTTTTCCTTGTCAATTTCGTCAATATTTGATCTATTAATACTAGCGATATCAGATTCATAGCTCGGAATAAAATCACTTGTAACAACTTCAACTTTCGTGAAATCACTCGCATTATTAGTCGTTTTTGGAATTTCCACAATTGGCATAGCATTGCTAATCTGCAGTTCATTCACCAATTTATTTAATTGGCGTTTTTCATTCAATAAATTTGCATCATTTGGTGTGTTTTTCAACTTCGCATCTACTTCTTGTAATTGCTCATTTGCGCTTGCTAGTGTGGCAGCATTTAAACTTTTTATTTCATTTGATTTAATTTCATCTGAATTATCTGAATTATAAATAGCTTCAGCTCTCGTTGTATAATTTGGATTTGCTTTATTAATTGCATCTGTAAAAGTGAACTCATTTCCTGTGTTATTTTGGGCAACATCAGCAATTAAAGGCTCATTTTCAATGCGTATAATATTTTCCTTAGTTTCTGTTTTTAAATTATTTAAGCTAGTCAATTCTTCGGACAGTGCTACATTTGATTTGTCTTTAGCATAAGCCTTTTCTTTCACTTTTAATTGTTTTTCGATCTCGTTTAACAATTGCTCCTCTAACGCAATTTCAGATTTTTTCTTTTCCTTTGAATTACTCAATTGATCAATACTACTTTTTCTACTTTCATATTCGGGGAAGACACTTGCTACCGTCACTTCATTGGTCCGCAATGAATCCGAAGTCGAACTATTATTGTCAACAATTTGGTTATTCGTATTGTTTTGCTCTTCATTCATTTTTAATGCAATCGCTTCGAGCTTATCAATATCTTGTTCAATTTTCTCTCTTTCCGATTCACTGGTAGCTTGATTGAGTTTTTCTGTTAATTCATCAATTTTATTATCAACATCCTCTACTGTTCTATAATCACTCGCTACAATACTCGATTCATTTAAACCACTTAAGTTTGCATATTCACCATTAATTTGATTTTCCTTGAATACCTCGTTTAATTTAGCTTGATCTTCTTTAAATGAACTGCTTTTATAATCAATGCCAATTTTTAATTTTTGAGTGGTAGAAATGGTAGCTAAATTCGCTGCTGTTCTGTTCTCTGAACTTTTAATTTCGTTGACTGCTGCAACCATATCAATGGCCATTTTATCTTCGTCATTGAACCTATCTAATTTCCCTTCCTCTTTTATAATTTCAGATTGTATGATGTCTTTTTCACTTGCTAGGGATTGAATTTTACTTTCAATTAATTCTTGGTCTTTCTTCTTTTTTGTATTGGCTAGCGAAGCTTTCAGTCTTTCTTCTTCATTAATCAATTGATTTTCACGAATACGTAAATCTGAAAGTTTTGAATTAATTTCACTTAGTTCTTTTGACTTTTGATTTCCAGCTTTTTCAATTTCATTAAAGAAATCGTTTTTTGTATTGTTATTTATGTTACTAATTGTATTTGCATTTTTTTGTACAAAACTTGAAAATGCGCCACGATCATCTTGAGAAATTGATTTTACTTCGACTAAAGCTTGATTATTGGTAATTAATTTTTGATCGTTTTGCTTTTTTTTCTTTTCTATTTCTAATGCTAAATTCAATATATTAGCTGCTTCATCATTCAACTTAGCAGCCTCTTGGTTGACTTTATAAGCGGCTGTTAATTTTTTATTTTTAAGACCAGGGTCTGTTAATGTCAGAGCTTCATCAATCATTTGACTTGCTTCTAATAATTTTTCTTTGGCTTCCTTACTTTTAAGTTCGGCTAGATGATGGGCTACATTTGAGTTTTCAATTAACTGTTTATTTTCATTTTTAATATCATCATTCGAATTACTAATTAACTCTTCAACATCTGCAGGCGTTGCATACACATCTAAACCAATATCTGTAAATATTTCATCAGAATTCCTTACTTTATCTAATGAATCTAAATTAAATTGATTTGAATTTGGATCTAATTTTGATAATTTTTGATAAACTTCAGACATCACTGCAGTTGGATCTTCGAATCTTTCATCAAACAACGTTTTTACCACAATTATTTCTTGATTAGCATTATCATATTGATGCGTAACCGACATTTTTAAAGGTCTGAATTCTTTCAGATAAGGCACGGTGACTTCTGCCCTGTGGACCACATTACTTCCTCTTACAGAAAGGTCGAAATTATATTTACCGCTTTTAGGAAGTGTAATTAACAAGCTTCCGTTTCCTGGAGTTGATTGAAATGTTCCTACAGGAGTACCAGAACCAAAACGTGTAATTTCAACCGTCAAATCTCTATTTCCTTGATTGATAGTATTAATGAATTCTCCTTTTAGCACCATCATTTCTAATGGTACTTTTTCCACTCTTACATTATAGACAAATAATTTCCCATACTGACTTTCTCTTGCAGAAGAAAAATAAGCCATTCTATCAAGACTATCAACAATATACAAAATATCATCATTTGGAGAAGAAATAGCAAAATCCATGTTTTTAGGAGCTCCGAAAGATGACCCTTCAATGATTACCTTACTTTTAAAAACGTCATAACCACCCATTGAGTTATGTCCTTTTGAAGAGAAATACAAATACTGACCATCAGGACTTAAATAGGGGTAATCTTCATCCTCCTCAGTATTCACATCACCTACTACTTTAATTGCATCAGTCCACTTACCATTCGGTAATTTTTGTTTTACATATATATCTAACCCTGTTGATTCATCATTACCATAACTTGAATAAAAAATATAGGGTGAGTCGTCTGGAAAATAAATAATTGGGCGGTGGCCCATTTTTTTATCAATTTTAGATTGGAACTGATCGGTTACCAATAAATTCCCGCCAATATTGTTTAGTTTATAAAGTTCGTAAAAATCCTCCTTCTTTACTTCTACTTTGTCCACTACAATCATATCAGTAATATTGGACAATAATTTTTTGCCGTTTTCGCAAGCGCTTAAATTTGCATCAATGTTATATTTCTTTTTTTCATTGGCAGATGCTAATGCATCAAATTTTGCATAGTAAGTTAATGCATTATTAAACTGAAAATTTAAGTGATAGGCTTTTCCCATGTAGAAATAAGCCAATTTATCGATACTTGGATTTTTTACAGAAAAATTTAAAAAACGTATGGCTTCAGTTTTATCTTGGGCACTATATATTAAACAAGCACCGTATTTAAAATTTAATTCATGGTTTCTTGGTTCAACATTTAAAAGTTGAAGGTAAAGGGGAGTCGCTTCTAAAAAAGCTTCAGACTTAAAAAAGTTATCAGCCTGTTTTTTTATCTCCTCAGTTGTTTGGCCAAAAGAAATATTCGTTAATACTAAAGAAATCAGTAAAAACAAAAATGATATTTTAAAATTACGTTTCAAAAATTCATTGTTAATTAAATAGTTACAATTCAATATACGCCTGTAAAAAACAAAGGTTCAAAATTTAAATACACGATAACCTATTCACCGAACAAACTTTTGAACTGTGCAATGTAGATAGTTTTATTACTGAACTCATAACCTAATTTTTTTTGTTTTCTTTTATCTTCTTTAAGTGCTAATAAATAAGCTTCTAGCAATTTATCTGTTGTAAAAACCTGTAATTTAGTATCTTTTTTTAGTCTTTCAAAATTATAATAATAATATCTATTTCCAGGTAAATCGACCATATACATCAACTTATCGCCTCTATCGGCATTTTTAACGGAATATGCCAGTGCAAACTTCACTGTAAAATCTCTCATAATTGGCACTTCGTATAAATTGGTAATTCCCGAAATTGACTTCGATAAAAATGCCTTGTTTCTCTTATCCCATTGTAATTTCACATTGGTAAAATATATAGGTTGTTCCATTTCTTTTGGAACCTTTTTTATTTCTCCTTTAATGGTATAATCAGATTTGAAATTCTCTGCCGTTTTTTCATCAACTAACTCTTTGATGGATTGTTCAAGTGTGGTTCTATTAAAATCGACTCCAGCTAAACCATCAGTGGTAAGAATAGCATTTGACATAAATTCCATTGCTTTTTTATCATAGAAATGCTGGATACTACCAGACAAATTCATGGTTGTGGAGTTTGTTGATGCTGTATACTCTACACTTCCAACCGTAAACATTTCAACATCTGGAATGTCAAGATTTAAATTCACTACACCATCCCCTTTCATGGAACAACTTTGTGTGTGCAGACTAATATAGTTTCCTTTTTCGGCACGGTTAATCAACTTTTCTGAACTAGCTATTCTATATTCATTGGCTTGTTCATTATAGGTAAGTTCACCAGCGGCAGTAAACAAAATTTTATCATTTTTATTCTCTAAGGAAGATAAGAAAGCTGGGTAAACACCTAAACTGTCGTAATCAGAAGTGTTTCGTAAAACAAGTCCAACTGCAATATCATTCCCTTCAAGATCCTTCATTTGTTTATTTACAGGGATTAAAATATTATTAGGATCAATTTCAGCTTCAAATTTCATCCAGTTTTTAGCAAATTGATCACAATCATGATTAATTCTTGTTGCACCATCAAAGGTTAAAAATTTAGTTGAAGCCTTTAATTTAACTTTGCCATAAAAGTCAAACTGGTCACTTAATTTAAAGTTTGTTTGGCTTGCAATTTCGCCCGTAGCTGTTGTTTGAAATGCAGAATCGAGTGAAATTTCACTAAAATAAATCAATTGCTCTTTTTCATTCGCATCAATATATTTATAATCGCCTCGAGCATTGTATTTTCTTCGGGCTTTAATTTCAACATGTGCGTTTATAATACTATGATATTTTGTAATAAAATTCGCAACTATCACTGCGTTTTCCATTGGATCAATCACGGCTTTTTTATAAACGATTATTTGGTTGTTATTTGGTGTTATTCTAGCATCAGCAACATCTATATAATCTACCTTGTCGCAAGTTAATATTTTCGATTTTAAATCAAAATTGGCTTTTGGTGAACGGAAATTTAAGGAATCTTGTTTAGGATGAACGGAATAAAAATTAGATTCTGCAATATCTAAATCCGATTCAATTGAGACATCTTTTTTCTACATATTTAACTCATCATCCTCCATTAACCAATTAAACACATCCATGTAACAGATGTATTGGTTTTCTGGAAAATTAACAATAGAAGAACCATCATTACTTTCAAACCTTCCTTTTCGGGCATTAAAGTCAACATGACCTTTCACGTTAATCGTTTCAAATGAAACGATTTCTTTATTTAAAATAGTATCGATATCGGCCAGGTTAAAATCTGCGGTATCTGCATTAATTTCAGTTTGATTGAATTTAAATAATTTCGATTTGAATTCAGCTTTTCCAAAATAAGTGGAACCCAACCCTGTCATTCCTTGAGGAGTTAAAATAGTTCTTCCTGCCATTACCACCTCTTTATTATACAGGTACATACTTTCAGTTTTGGATTCTGTTTTTAATACTTTTCGTTTCGGCAAGTATGTGACCAATGCGTTGTTTGCTATTACTTCTGGTACATCTAGCCCTTCAGCTTTACTTTGTGAGGTATTTTTAAACATAGCTATACCCATAGTTGAATCTGCAAAAAACACAAAGTCCTCGCTCTTGGTATTTGATGTTAAAAAATTAATTTCACCTGACCCTCTTAAACCTTTATTGCTTAATCGGATATCATTTTTATATTTTGCATCATTTCCATAAAAACGATATCCTTCCGTTGGTGCTTTAGTTTTAAATCCAAATGCGTAATCTTCTTGAATACTTATTTTTTCTTTAAAAACTGGAAATATACCTGAAGACCTCATTTCTCCAGTAAAAGCAACATTTTGTTCTCTAAAATTGTCTAAACTATCAAATTCAAAAGGATCCAATTTAAAATAGAAAGTAGTACTATCGTATGTTCCATTATAAATGGAGGGATGATTATAATAAACGTATGAATTTTTCTTTGTGCTTAGAATTGGATAATTAGTGATTTTGCTATTATTACCTGATTTATTATTGTCTTTATCGATCAATAATTCTCCTTCAAAACTTGCAATATAAGAAGTCATAGGAATTAAATTATTTCCACCATTATAAATGGGTCTAACCCGCAACAAAGCAGCAGTTACTTCAGTTAGATTGATTTTAAAATTATCGTAATCAAAAGCACCATTTTTTAAATAAATCTCAGCTTTCCCAGCAGATATTGCACCTTCAAATAGAAAATTTCGATTTTTCTGTAATAATATCTCTCCATCTTTCGGAAAAACAATCACACTTTGAGCTGTCGATAATTTAATAGGATCCAATTCATTCAAACTCAAATCCAATGAAACAAGATTAATAGTACCGAAATTTGTTTTTTCAAATTTTCTTTTATTTAATTTATCAGCCCTTTGGTTATAGTAAGATGCATCTTTATTTTCTGTTCCATCTGGATTGGTAGACGGCTGTTTAGTAATTTGATTAAAATCAGATATAAACACAATATCATCATAATCAGTTTTTCCGGCTCGAGCATCAATATACTTCTTAGTTTTTGGAAGAATCGTAATTGTTTTATCGAGACTATTGTAAGTGATAAATCCTAAGTTCGACAAGTCTAATAGAATTGGTACAATTTGTTCAGTAGAGAGCCCCATAAAGTTAGCTGCTTCACTAATAGGATAAGTTTCTTTATCATATTTGTAGAAATACTTATATACTGCCACCAAAGGATGTGTTGCATTCATTCCTTGAATTTGACTGTAAAGTCTTGCATTAAAATACTCCTTAGATTCAAATTTTGCAATTTTATTATTGGCTCCAAAATTCCATTCGAGCGTTAAATTATTGTCTGATTTTCTCCAAACCAGTTTGTCCATATACATGTCTAATTGATGGTAAGAATCTGAAAAAGGTGCTTGCGCAAGTCCTTCTTTGTCTCTTGACATTTCAATACTTTCAGTATCATATTTAAGAATTAATCCAGGGTGAAAAATCGAATCACTTGCATTGAGGTACAAGGTAGTACGACAATTTTCTACATACACCCCTTTTTGATTAATACTAAACCGCATGGCTGTGGCTTTTACAAAAGTCCTATCATCCTTGAAAAAGATTAAAGTTGCAGGTTCATTATCAAGTCCTACTCCAATAAAATTGGCACCATTCAAGGCAAAACCACCTACATAATCTACATTATCTAATATATTTTTTTTAACTATTTTTTTACTAAAAGAAATAAATTGAGGATAATCATATTCTCCATTTTTTATATCAGATTTCGCCATATCCGTAAATGACCCCCACAATGGTCTGTCATAAAAGTCTGTGTTGACAAAAGCACTATCTGTACTTATTTTTGTTGCTTTTAAGGACATTGTATAGTCTGTAATACTCGCTTTATTCTTTAATGGATCTAATCCGGTTTTAGCCCAATTAATTTCTCCTCCTCTACCTTCCCACTTTTCAATTAATGGTTGATAAACTCCGGATGTATTATAAAGCACGGTAGAATCGGAATATTTATCTGCTTTTCTTGATTGATTTTTGTTGATTACCAAACATTTTAATTGAACATCTTTGAATTGGATTTCTGGTTTATTTTTAACGAAATCAAATTGGTAGGAACCTCCTTCGACAACCCACTCGTGTCTGGTATTTGCAAAAATCACACCTCGATCGAAAAGTCCTGAACACGTTTCAATAAACTCTTTAAATGATTGAACTTTTTTAGATTGTAATAATTTATCAATCGTGGCTTGCCATGATTCAAAGCTTTCTTTAGGTTCTTTATTTTTCACAAAACTATATGCCGAAAATAAGTATCCATACAAATCAGGGTAACCTGATAGTCTTTTTTCTAAAATTAAATTAGCGGTAGCAACCACTCGAGAACGATAGGCTGGAGAAAATTCGTTTAACCAAACGGGGGTAAATTCTTCTATAAAAGCTTTTGTTTTTCCTCTGTTAATAGCTGATAAATACTTATCGACTTCTTTAATAAACGATTCTGGATCTGCGGAAAAGTTTTGTCCAATCCCCTGAAAGGAAATCAATAAAATTATTCCAATAAGTATATTTTTCATGTGCTATTTTTTTGTAAAATTTAATAAGGCCCATTCATCCTTATGATAAGCTTTTTCAAAAATGAAGCCAAATTTATTTGCATGTTCAATTAAGTCGGGTGCGTCAGTGCTGAAGAACCCACTCATTAGCAGGGTTGCATTTTTTTCGGCAACTTTTGCATAGGTCTCTAATTGATCCAACAATATGTTTTTATTAATATTAGCGATAATTAAATCAAAGCTTCTATTTTTCAACAATTCTGCTCCTCCCAAAGCCACATCAATATGATTTGTTTGGTTTAATTTACAATTTTCTTTTGCATTTTCAAAAGCCCAAGTATCAATATCAGGTGCAAATATTTCTATCGCGCCTAATTTTTCAGCTAGAATTGCCAATACCCCAGTTCCTGTGCCCATATCCAATACTTTTTTCCCTTTCAAATCGAGGCTTAGCATTTTTTTAGAAGCCAACCAAGTTGTTTGATGGTGTCCAGTACCAAATGACATTTGAGGTTGAATTCTAATTACCCATTCTCTTGTTCCATCATCTTCATGAAATGGTGCTAAAATGGCTAATTTATCACCAACAAATACGGGGTCAAAATTTGATTCCCATGCTGCATTCCAATTTTCATCTACAATTTCCTTTTCATTGAAACTAATAATTTCAGCTATAAATGGAGAAAGTAATTCCTTTACATTTACCCCAAAAGCTTCTTTTTGAATATAAGCATTCAACCCTGTTTTAGTATCAACAAAACTTTCGAAACCATTTTCTGCCAAAACAGTCATCACCACTTCGCGCCATGGCTCTAAGGATTTAAATTCAATATTTAACTCTATATAATTCATTGAGCCCCTTTACTTATTGCTGCAAAACTATTGGCTTCCAATGAGGCACCTCCAATCAATCCGCCGTCGATATCTTTTTGACCTAATAATTCACCTGCATTTTCTGGTTTCATACTTCCTCCATATAAAATAGGCACTTGAGCGGATACTTTTTCACCAAATTGTTTTTCAAGTCTTAATCGTATTAAACTATGAATTTCTTGAGCTTGTTCCGCTGTAGCTGTTTGCCCAGTTCCAATCGCCCATATTGGTTCATAAGCAATAATCACTTTTTGCATTTCTTCAGCACTCAATTCAAACAAAACATCTTCAATTTGTTTCATAATGAATTCTTTAAAAACATTGCTTTTTCTAACTTGAAGATGCTCACCACAACAAAAGATTGGCGTCATACCTTGCTTTAGTACAGCTTTTACTTTTGCAAGTAACATTTTATTGTGCTCTCCAAAGTATTGCCTTCTTTCCGAATGTCCAATGATTACATAGGTTACACCCATGCTTTTCAATTGGGTTGGAGAAATTTCACCTGTAAAAGCCCCATTATTTTCGGAATAAACGTTTTGGGCTCCCAGTTTAATCCAATCATTATTTTTTAATAACTCATGAAAAACACTGATGTATACCAAGGGTGGACAAACCACAATTTCTGACGTTTTATCGAATGAATCTTGTGCTTTTGCTATATCTTGGAGCAAGTTTTTTGCTTCAGTATAGTCTAAATTCATTTTCCAATTTCCAATTATATATTTTTTCATTTAATTTTCGAATTTTTCTATTATTTTATCAAAACTAGGAATACTTCTACTTCCCCATTTATCGATTACTGTTGCCTTTTTTATCATTACTAAACCAGGATTTGAACGCACAATAATTTTTATTTCAATACCATCTATTGAAAGGAAAGGTGCATCAAATTCATTCATTGTTCTAAATTCATCCACTTGCTTTTCTGTAGCTGGTGTTAAAATATAAAAAGGAATATTGTTTGCTTTTGCTCCTTCAAGAATTTCTTTTAAATCATCAATACTAGATTTATTATAAGTATTAATGTCACGAATGGTCATTAAAATCACTTTATCTAGACTTAATATATAATGTGTGATGTCCACCTTATAATGTGTTGTTGGATCCATCAAACCATAAAATTCATCTACTATTTTATAAAAGACAGTATCCATTTGTTCATCATCTGTGGATTGAGGAACATAGAAAGGTTGAAAATCATATTTACTAATTGTATCAATTCCATATATTGAATTTACAACTAATTTTTCTTCGTAATAACTTTCAAAATCAATTTGGACAATTGAGTCCAATACAGGATTTTCAAGTTGTTCAGGGGTTAGTTTTTCATAATCAGTCATTAGAACAAAATCGTAAATAGGCGCATCCACTCCAGCAGATATTACAGTTTCTTTTCTATCGACATATACCCAGGTACTGGTATCGCCATAGACTTTATAATCACCTAAATCAAACAATTTCTCTTCTCCAGACTGCTTGTTTTTATAAATTAATTTATAGGAAACAACTTCTGCTACACCTTTGTTCATTTCATCAATAATATTATTGCCTACTTTATAAGGTCTGTAATCTTTTATCGGTAAATAATTAGTCGTATAGATTGAAAATAAAAAGGAAGTAAAAGCAACAAACAATGCCATTTTCCATGGCTTTGCTATTTTACCTATATTCATATTTCCTACAATGTAAGCACCTAAAAGGGTTAGGATATAAAAAATGATTGGAAAATACCATCCAAAGACCCAAGAGAAGAATATCACTACTAATAAAGCACTTGGTGCCATGACCCAATTTTCTTTATATGTATTTTGTTCTATTTTTCTTTGACTAATAAAAATTACAATTACAAAATAAAACAAAACCAAATCTTTCCAGAACGATTCGTATGGTGTAAGTGATCTTCCAACAGAACCTCTTAAAGCATCTCCAAAGCATCCACAATCAGTGACACAGTCACGGATGGTTAATTGACCCAATTCTCTTAATAACTCATTACTTTCTACACATGAATATGTATAATAAGTTAACCAAGAAAAGAAAAACATCATCAACACTAACAACCAAGAAGTCAGTCTAATTTTGCCGCCAACTATTACTGCAACTCCTAAAATTATTTCAACAATACAAATCAATATAGACAATTGTAAAACGTATGGAGAAAAATGCTCAAAAAATGGATAGTCGTAGCTTAAGCCCATAGGTGAAAAATACTCCTCCAGCTTAAATGCAAATCCCCAAGGGTCATTAGCTTTTACTAGACCAGACACAATAAACAATCCGCCTACAAAAACCCTTGCAACATAGGAGTACATGAACAAACCTTTGAGTGCTCCTAGTCCACCCAATCCGATAAAAAACAGCACAAAACCAAGTATTTTAAACATGGTGCTACTGTCGCCAGCACTTTGATGAAAACCCTTGGCTATAAAAAACACACCCAGCACATTGATAATAATTGCAAGTATATTTAGCAATAGTGACCTTCCTTCAATTTCAATTTTATTCTCTCTTAAGCTCATGTTCGTATTTATCTATTTTTTAATTCATCCATTTGTATCATTGCAAATACTGCATAATTTAACATATCTAAATAATTTGCGTCTATTCCTTCAGAAATAATAGTTGCTCCTTCATTATCTTCAATTTGTTTGGTTCGCATAATTTTCATCATGATCATATCCGTTAATGATGAAATCCGCATATCTCTCCAGGCTTCGCCATAATCGTGATTTTTATTAAGCATTAATTCAAAAGCATTCTTAATTTTCTCATCATACAAAGCAATGGCTTCGTCTGTTGATATTTCTTCTTTTCCTGTCCCCAAAGTCAATTGTATTAAACCAATGGCACAGTAATTCACAATGGCAATAAATTCTCCTTCAACATCCTCCCCCACTTTATTGACGCCAGTTTCTTGAATGGTTCTGATCCTTTGTGCTTTTATTAAAATTTGGTCAGTTAGTGAACTAACTCTTAAAATTCTCCACGAGGTTCCGTAATCTTTGGCTTTTTTAGTAAAAATAGAGCGACATCTATCAATAACTTTTTTATATTGGTCAACAGTTTTAGACATTATATTTTTTCAGATATTATTCAGCCGTGAAAGATACTATTTTTAGCCCAAATTTTAGCCTGAATTTTAAAGGTAATTTAAGAGTTTTTGAACATCCAATAGTGATGGGCATTTTGAATGCTACTCCTGATAGTTTTTATGAAAGTAGCAGACTCAACGAGGACACTCTTTTGTTAAAGGTTCAAAAAATGGTGGACGAAAAAGTTGATATAATTGACATTGGTGGTTTTTCTAGTCGACCTGGTGCTGATTTTGTTACAGAAGAGGAAGAATTATCAAGGGTCTTGCCTACTATTCAATCAATACATAAAAACTTTCCTTCAATTATGCTATCAATTGATACTTTTCGTGCAAAGGTAGCAGATCAAGCATTGAGCAAAGGCGCTTCCATAGTAAATGATATAAGTGGTGGTCGTGAAGAAAGTAGTATTTTAGATATCGCCTCGAAACACCAAGCACCTTTTATTATGATGCACATGCGGGGTACTGCAACCAATATGATGAAAAACACAAACTATTCAAATTTGATTTCTGACTTAGGGCTTTATTTTTCAACGCAAATTGCCTTGGCAAAAAAAGCTGGTGTAAAAGACATTATTATTGATCCGGGATTAGGATTTAGTAAAACCCTTGATCAAAATTATGAAGTAATTAAACAATTGTCTCAATTAAAAGAATTGGGATTTCCAATTTTAATTGGTGCCTCCCGAAAATCAATGTTAAACAAGTTACTTGGCATCTCAGCAAAGGAAGCTTTAAATGCAACTTCAGTAATCAACACAATTGCTTGTCTGAATGGTGCTTCAATATTAAGGGTACATGATGTAAAAGAAGCAAAAGAAGCGATTGCGATTGTGAAAAAAATATCAGAAGTTTAAGCTTTCGGAATAACAGTCACTTTAAACCTGATTTTTACGGGCTTTCTATTTCCATTATAGTAAATTTCAACGATTCTGTTTTGAAAACCAAACTTATCATTGGTATCAAATTGAACATGTATGATGCCTTTTTCACCGGGCATGATCGCTTTTTTAGGGAAATCAACTTTCGTACAAGTACAAGCTACTCGATAATCAGCAATCAATAAAGGCTGGTCTCCCGTGTTTTCGAATTCAAAATCATGCTTCAGTACCACCCCTTCTTTTGTATCGGGAAAAGTATAAGATTTGTCAATAAAAGAAAGTACCGCTCCATTATTTAAAACAGTAGCGGTACTTAATGACAAGACTATTACGAGTAATAGTTTCATATTTTTTTATCCTTGTGTAGTTGGTCCACCATTTACTGGAGCAGAACCTGCAGGTTTAGGCTTAACCTCACCTTTAATTCTCACTACTTTTCTTGGAGACTCAACTGCATTAGAAGTAATTGTTACTGACTTGTTGATTGGTCCTGTTCTTTTAGTGTCGTATTTCACAGAAATTTCTGCTGTTGCACCTGGTGCAATTGGTTCTTTAGGCCAAGTTGGCACTGTACAACCACAAGACCCTTTACAAGAAGAAATGATCAATGGTGCATTTCCAGTATTGGTTACTGTAAAAACACAAACACCATTTGCTCCGTTTTCGATTGTTCCGTAATCATGAACATCTTTGTCAACAGAAAGTTCTGGTCCACTTACTACTTGGTTACTGGTTGCTTCTTGTGCAATTGAATTGTTGTTAAATCCAACAGTCGCAGCTGCTAATAATACTAATGATAATAATACTTTTTTCATGGTTGTAATTTTTTATTCAAAGCAAATATAAGGCATGAACTCTCATTTTCATAAAGTTTAACAATTCGTTAACATTTTTTTATAAATATAAGTGAATACTCAAATCAATATCCCTATCTTTATAATGAAAATTAAGAAATCACAACACCACTTCACATATCAACCTTATTAAACTGAGTTTTTAAGCAATGGAATTAGTATCTAAAGAAGCATTAACCCAATCATTAAAAAAATATTTCGGATTTGATGGATTTAAAGGATTTCAAGATGAAATTATTTTAAATGTACTTTCTGGCAATAACACCTTTGTCATTATGCCCACAGGTGGCGGGAAATCCATGTGCTATCAACTTCCTGCATTAATGTCTGAAGGAACGGCTATAATCGTTTCTCCATTAATAGCCTTGATGAAAAATCAAGTTGATGCCATACGAAACGTGAGCGAATCAGATGATGTAGCCCATTTTTTAAATTCATCATTAAATAAGACTGAGATTAAAAAGGTAAAAGAGGACGTGAGCAATGGAAAAACCAAATTGCTATACGTTGCGCCAGAATCATTGACAAAGCAAGAAAACATAGATTTCTTAACCTCAGTTCAAATATCATTTTTTGCAATTGATGAAGCCCATTGTATATCGGAATGGGGACATGACTTTCGACCTGAATACAGAAGATTAAGAGAGATTTTTGCGGCGATTAGTAATGTGCCTATTATTGCGTTAACAGCTACTGCAACACCTAAAGTTCAATACGATATTCAAAAGAATTTGAATATGTTGGATGCGACCATTTTTAAAGCATCATTTAATCGAGATAATTTATTCTACGAAGTTTTACCTAAAATAGAAGTTGAAAAAAGAATCATTCAATTTATTAAAGGTAAGCCCAACCAATCGGGTATAATTTATTGTTTGAGTAGGAAGAAGGTGGAAGAAATTGCTGAAATCCTGCAAGTGAACGGGATTAATGCATTACCTTATCATGCAGGGTTAGACGCACATTCTCGAGCGAGGCATCAAGACATGTTTTTGATGGAAGATGTTGATGTGATTGTTGCCACAATTGCATTTGGAATGGGCATTGACAAACCAGACGTTCGTTTTGTCATCCACCATGACATTCCTAAAAGTTTAGAGTCGTATTACCAAGAAACAGGTAGGGCTGGTAGAGACGGTGGCGTAGGTCATTGTTTGACCTTTTACAGCTACAAAGACATAGAAAAATTAGAAAAATTCCTTCACGGAAAACCTATTGCAGAACAAGAAATCGGCAAGCAATTATTACATGAAATTGTTTCATATGCAGAAACATCAGTTTGTAGAAGGAAGTATATATTACATTATTTTGGGGAAAAATTTGATGAAGCCAGATGCGACAAGCATTGCGATAATTGTAAAAACCCAAGAGAGCAAATTGAAGGAAAAGATGAAGTTTTAATGTTTTTACAGGCTGTTAAAATGTTAAAGCAACAGCAAAAAGCAAAGTATATCTGTAATTTTCTTTCAGGAATTCAAGCTTCTGATATAGTGGCGTACAAGCACGATATTTTACCTTTATTTGGTAAAGGAAGTACACATGACGTTGGTTTTTGGAATGCTGTTTCACGCCAATGTTTGGTTTCAAATTTATTGACAAAAGAAATTGAAACTTATGGGACTTTAAAATTAACAGAAGCAGGAAAAGATTTTATGAAAAATCCTGTTTCATTCATGTTATTAAAAGAACATAATTATGCTGCTGAAAGTGAAGAAGACTTCATGATGAATTCAAAAGGCAGTAACAATATGGTTTCGGATGAAAACTTATACCGTTTATTGTTAGACTTAAGAAAGAAACTTTCTCAACAAAAAAACATACCTCCATTCGTTATTTTCCAAGAATCTTCCTTGTTGGATATGACCATTCAATATCCGATCAACAAAGAAGAATTAGCAAACATAGTGGGAGTTGGACAAGGTAAAGCTGCTCGTTATGGGGTTCCATTTTTAGAATTGATTAAAAAGTATGTAGAAGAAAATGAAATTGACAGACCGCAGGATTTTGTGGTTAAGTCTTTGGTGAATAAGTCAGGATTAAAAGTGCACATTATTAAAAATGTGGATATCAAAATGCCTCTTGATGCCATTGCAAATTCGCATGGCAAAGAAGTAAATGAAATCATTAATGAAATTGAAGCAATAGTTGCCTCAGGGACAAAAATCAATATTGACTATTATATCAATGACATGATGGATGATGATGAACAGGAAGAAATTTACGAGTACTTTAGAGAAGCGGAAACGGATGATTTAAAAGAGGCTTTCGAAGAATTTGATGGTGATTATGATGAAGAACAATTACGTTTAATGCGAATTAAGTTCATGAGTGAAATGGCAAATTAAAAAAGAACCATCAATTTCACCAATAGTTACGACCATAAAGATTTAGTAAAAATTGACAGTTCTTTTTAAAATTTTAAGTTGTTTATTTGGTTGGTATTCTATCATTGTAGTTTCATCTAGTGAGTTTATTTCAATTAAATCTCCGTATTTTAATACCATGTTTTCTGGGATTTTAAATTGAAGCAGATGTTTTACTAACACTTTACTAGGATCTCCATTTGCATTATGTGACAAGGTAAAACTAACCTTTTTACAATCATCTTGAAATTGATCATCATCATCCCAATTCAGTCTGAAACCATGTGAACGACATCCGCCATAATATTTTACATCAATTAAAATGTTATCCTCTCTAAAGCCAAGTGGTTCAAAATAAACAGTATCTTTTCCTATTAAGGACTGTTTGATACTCACTTGATTGATAATCGTCTCTTTATTACTCAACTTTTCTATCACTTTAACCGCACCCAAGCCATTGAAACCTTCGAGTTTTTGTGAAAGATACTTGGTTTCAATGGCTGACCCTATTGGATTAAAGGGAGGTGTGGCTGAAATTACAAATTCTGTAGTGTCATCAAAAGCTCCATGACTTGCAATTTTTGGGCGTAAAATTAAATTAGTCCAACCTAACGTTGGAAAAACAACAATCATCTCTAAATAAAAACTAGATTCCTTTTTGACTATTTGTATATTACCAATTTTCATGATGTTAAATTGTTGCTACATTATGCCTTACAAATATCATGAACAACCTTTTTTAAAACATCCCGTAAAAAGGTGAAAAATTTATCCCTGAAAACAGGGAGATTAGAATTGGCTAAAAAGGGTTATAAATAATAATTCTAAACCATTTATTTTTGTATTTTGGGAGCGATCAACCTATTTAAATTCCTATTATGAAAAATGTATTTTATGTATTACTGCTCTGTTCATTCTATGCTTGTGAAACCGCTCCTGGTACAGAGAAAAAAAAAGTCATCACAAAAAAGGAGATTACAAAAATAAAATCAGCCGTTGAAATTGAAAATTTAATCGAAAAGGACTTTGAATTAGTTGATTTAAATGGATTTGGTTTCACGACCGACATAGATAGTGTTCAACTATTATTCAATAAACCACAAGCTTCCGATTCCATTCGAATTTTGGTGCAAATTCCTGTTGGAAAAAAGTATACAAAATTAACAATGGTGCATACTATGATTGATTCTTGTAAACTATTAGATTTTAAAGTAGCGACTGTCACTGACTCAAGCGCTGAAAACATTACCTTTAAATCCTTGTCTTTTCCTTTTTCAACTGCAGAATACCTCACATTTAATTATGTAAGACTTTATGATAATGGTAAGAAGAAAACCGTTCAAAAAATTGATCTAGGTGGATTACCAATGACCGGTATTTGTTGTTTCTAAAAAATAATATGCATCTCAATTTCAGAAAAATTATTTGTTTACTTGGAATTTTTCTATTTCAATACACAGTACTTGCTAAACAAGACTCTCTGGAAGTTTATAGAGAAATACTTGCAATTAGAGATGATGCGAGCACAACTATCGCTTTTAAAAAAGGAAGTGTTAAAAAATATGTCAATCGATTCGAGAAAGATGGAAGCCCATTTTTGTTAGCATGTGCATACAGTGCTTTCGGTAATTTTTATGAAAGAGAATCCAAATACGATTCTGCGAAATACTTTATTGAAAAGGCCCTTGATATTAGAATAAAACACAATTATGCTGCATATGAAGCATCTTCATATGAACAGATTGCAGGAGTATATGACAAAATAGATGAAGATTCACTTGCACTACGATACCTGTATAAAAGTCTTCACATTAAAGAAAAATTAGGGATACCACGCTATTTAATTTCCCTTTACCAAGATCTAGGAAATGTATATTTCGATTTTGAGATGTATGACAGTTCAATTTTGTATTTTAATAAGAGCTTAAAAATTTGTAAAACACTCGAACTGCCTTCTTCGATAGCTGCATTATACAACAACATTGGTAACGTACACTACTATCAAGACCATAATGAGGAAGCTATTGAATACTATAAAAAATCAGTAAGGTGGTATTTAAAAGCAGGTGAACCAGCCTCTACTCAGTCGGGACTTTATAATATTGGTGCGGTATACTTAGAATTAAAAAATTATAGTGAAGCCCTTGCTTATTTTAACAAATCTATATCCTTAAATAAAAAATATGCTAGTTTTGATAGTTACGGGCATTTATTTCCTACCCTTATAGAAGCGCATACATATATTGGCAATACAGATTCAGTACTGTATTATTTAGACTCCTACATACACTTTAGAGATTCCATTTTCCAAAAAGATAAAATTGCGGCAGCATTAGAGTTGGAAACTAAGTACAAAACGCAAGAAAAAGAGCAAGCTTTACTCATTGAAAAGGAAAAAAATGATGCGAAAAGAAAAACCATTATTTATCTTATCATCATAGTCGTTATTTTGGTTTTATCCATCTTTTTCATCAGTCGATTTTACTTACAAAAACGAAAATTTAACAAGGCGAAAATTGAGATAAAAAACCAAGAAATCGACCATTTAATTAAAAGCCAAGAAGCGAAAACCTATGCGGCATTAATTGAAGGACAAAGTTTTGAAAGGCAAAGAATTGCACAAGATTTACATGACAGAATTGGTGGAACCTTGGCCGCAGTAAAAGTTCATTTTAACAACATGAATCATAAATTAGAAAATTTAAAAGCAGAAAATTTTCAAATGTTTGATAAAATGAGTGGAATGTTAGAAGAAGCTGTAGCGGATGTAAGGAGTATTTCCCACGACCTGACTTCCGGGAAAATTTCAAAACTTGGATTAAAGGGAGCATTAATTGACTTAAGCAACACCATTAGTCAAGCTAAAAATATTCAATTCGATTTGGCCATCAGTGAAGATTTGCAAATTGAGGATGAAAAAGTAACACAAGAGATTTACAGTGTTGTTCAGGAATTGACCAGTAATACCCTTAAACATGCCAATGCTAATTATATAGAATTAAATATTAATAAGTATGAAGACCATATCAGTCTTGTTTATGAAGACAACGGTATCGGATTTGTATTTTCTGATGCTCAGAAAAAGGGCTTAGGTTTAAGTGGCATAGAAAAGAGGATAAAGACCCTGAATGGCAATATTAATTTTGATTCTGCCCTCGGAAGAGGTACCATTGTAATCATAAACATTCCAACATGAGTATAGTACTAATTGCAGATGACCATAATTTATTTAGAGAAGGTTTAGTTGAATTCTTAAATAACCTACCTGAAATTACCGATTTATATCAAGCAAATAATGGCCAAGAAGTAATTGAGCTTTTAAAAAAACAAAGCATTGATGTAGTTTTACTCGACATCAACATGCCTGTTATGGACGGAATTGCAACGGCTAAATCAATGAAAAAAAAATGGCCGAAAGTTAAAATAATCATGCTAACCATGCACGATACACAAGATTATATCCGACAAGTATTAGACCTAGGGGTTGATGGGTATTTATTAAAAACTACTTCATTATCTGAACTTCAAACTGCCATTAAAACAGTTTGTGAAGGCGAAAAGTATTATGGCAAAGCAGTGCAGCAATCATTTATTAATAGCTTTTCTAAGCAGAATATGGTGCAAGAAGTGAAGTTAACAAAAAGAGAAAAAGAAATCTTGACCCTAATTTGCGAAGAATTAAACACCAATGAAATTGCTGAGCGCTTATTTATCAGTAATTACACCGTAGAATCTCACCGTAAAAATTTATTGGCAAAAACAGGTGCTAAAAATGTGGCAGGACTGGTAAAATTTGCTTTGCAAAATAAAATAATTTAAATATAACCCACCATCCAATAAACCATGGTCCCAACCCACTCTTTTAACAAGAGATTCCATTCTGCCAAAGTTGATGATGAAGGAATAAAATACTGTTCGATAAAATAGCCTCTTTTTTCACCTGTGTAATGATCGGTTGAAAAAACATCAAAATCTCTAAACCCGGCCTTTTTAAAACAAGCAATGCTTCTTTTCATATGCAAGGCAGATGTTACCAAAATAATACTTTGATTTTCTCCTATTATTTTTCTTGTTTCAACTGCATTTTCATGGGTATTTTTTGATTGTGTTTCAACTAAAATATCACCTGTTGGAATCCCCATATTAATAAGGACTTCCTTTAATTGAACAGCTTCTCTCAAGCCTTTATCAATTAGATGTCCATGGCTCCCTGAGATAAGTATTTTATCGACTTTATTTGCTTTATATAGTTGGATTGCCTGCCAAATCCTATCTCCCCCCCTCCTAATACTGAGTCTATTTAAATCGTTGTTAAATTCTGTCATCCCTCCCAGTACCACAGCAATATCATTATGATTTACATTTTCTATTTTTTTACCTGAAACTTCCCAACCTCTCATAAACTCCGAAAGGATCACAGTGTTAGAGAAGAAAAGAATCATTATCAATCCTAATTTAAAACTCCGTTTTTTCCATTTTTCATTTTTAAGAAAATAGGCTAAGTAAAATGCCAAAACTATCCAGAAAAAAGGTTGAAGTGCAAAAGAAAAAATCTTAGATAAAATAAAAAACATATTGGATGTGTATATTTGTGACCTTTAATTAAAAGCATAATAATTTATTAAACTTAGAAAAAAATGTCAGACAAAACTACAGAATTAACAGGAACTTCCAAATTATCCGACATGGATTGGTGGATTGATAAACTGGTAGAATATGGTGCATCACTATTAGCGGCTGTACTGATCTTAATTGTGGGGCTATTCATTGTGAAAAAAGTCACAAAATTTATTAGTAAAATTATTGATACAAAAGGTTTTGACCCTTCATTGAGTAAGTTTTTAGTAAGCCTTGTTTCGGTTACTTTGAGAGTTCTAGTAGTCATTACTGCTATGGGACAATTGGGTATTGAAATGACCTCATTTGTCGCTTTAATTGGTGCTGCAGGTTTGGCAATCGGCATGGCGTTCTCTGGTACTTTGGGAAATTTAGCAGGTGGTGTTATGATCCTCATTTTTAGACCTTATAAAATCGGTGATTTTATTCAAGGGCAAGGTGAAATAGGAACAGTAAAAGAAATAGGTATTTTCAATACCATACTTTTAACGACAGATAATAAAACTATTATTGTTCCAAATGGTGCCATGGCAAACGGAAACATGACAAATTTCAACATGCAATCGACCCGTAGAATAGATTTTACTATCGGTATCGCTTATGGAGACAATTATGATACCGCTAAGCAAATGTTATTAAAATTTATAGCAGAAGATGATAGAATACTGAAGACACCTGAACCATTTATTGGACTAGGTGCTTTAGCAGATAGTTCGGTCAATATCACTATGCGTGTATGGTCTAAAACTGAAGATTATTGGGCTATTTTCTTCAAAATGAATGAAAGGATTTATAAAGAATTTGGTAATGAAGGAATTAATTTCCCTTTCCCTCAAATGGACGTGCATATCCAACAAAATTAATTACTAATAATATTTCTGTTATATTTGTTACTTAACCTTATAAAAAATAAAAACTATGTTAAAAGAATTTAAAGCATTTATCATGACTGGTAATGTAATCGAATTTGCAGTTGCCGTTATCTTAGCTGGTGCAGTAAGTTTAGTTGTAAAAGGATTTGTTGATGACATCATGATGCCAATTATTGGTGAATTTTCAGGTGGAATGGACTTTGCAAACCTAAAAATGGTACTTACACCCGAAGCAGGGGTTGCAGGTGAAGATGGCTATGTAGCTGAAAATGCAATTAGATATGGTAAATGGATTAATTCCATTATCAACCTTGTAATTGTTGGTTTTGTTTTGTTTATGATGACCAAAGCTTACAACAAAACGAAAAAGAAAGAAGAACCAGCTCCTGCTTCACCAGCAGGTCCAACACAAGAAGAATTATTGGTTGAAATTAGAGATTTATTGAAAAAATAAATCCATTCAATACATAAAAGAAAAAGGTTGTTATTTTAAAATAGCAACCTTTTTTTTGTCCTTAAATTTTAAGTATATTCGTACTTATGGTTAGATTTTCTTTATTTCTTTTAATCCTCCTTACTTTATTGGCCTGTGATAGCCAAAGGTTTCGATTAAATAAAAGACCAAAGAAAGTAGATTGGAAAGAAATTAAAAAAAATGGTGTACTAACAGTACTAGCAGAAAATGGTCCTGCTTCTTATTTTATTTACAAAGGAAGAAACATGGGATATGAATATGAATTACTTCATGAATTTGCGAAAGATGTTGGTATTCGGATTCAAATTAAAACAGTTCATAACTTTGACTCTATATTTAGCAAACTATATAATTTTGAAGGCGATTTAATTGCTTACAATTTAACCGTAACACCAGAAAGAGCAGCAATTGTAAATTTTTCAACCCCACATTTAATCTCTAGGCAAGTATTAATTCAGCGAATTCCACCAAAATTCAATCCAAAAAAAGACAGTATTCCCCCACCTCCTTTGATTACTGAATTGGAACAATTGGCTGGTAAAACCATTTCTGTTTGGAGTCAATCAACTCATTTAACCCAGATTAAAAAAATTAATGAAGCATTGAATTTAAACATGAATATTGTTCCTTTAGACGGTGATATTACAACAGAAGAAATAATTCGATTGGTGAGTATAGGACTACTCGATTATACCATTTCGGATGAAAACATTGCCCAAATAAATCAGATTTATTGGGACAACTTAGATATAAATTTAAAATTAAGTTCTGATGAAGAAATTGCCTTTGCTGCCAGGCTAAACTCCCCAAAATTAATTGAAGAAATAAACAAGTGGTTAAATGACAAAAAAAATAAATCAACCATTGCAGAAGTTAGACGCAAATATTTTCATAGAAAGCGATTGCCAAACCGAGCAGCTTCGGAGTATTCAAGTAGCAGTGGTAATCAGCTTTCTCCATACGACGAATTATTAAAAAAAGGGGCGAAGAAAATTGGATGGGATTGGCGATTGATATCTGCTATCATTTACCAAGAATCAAAATTTGAAACTTATAAAATTTCTTGGGCCGGAGCTTTTGGTATTTTTCAATTTATGCCGGCCACTGCAGCAGCATATGGAATTGGTCCTGGATCAAGTGTGGAAGCACAACTCAATGCCGGAATCAGAAAATTAAATAAAAACTTTAAACAATGGTTAGCCATAATACCAGATTCAACGGAGGCGACTTACTTTACTTTGGCTACTTATAATGCAGGTAGAGCTCATATTGATGATGCACGCGCCTTGGCTCCTTATTTTAATAAAGACAGTAACCGTTGGTTTGGCAATGTAGACTCCATGGTGTTAGGCCTTTCAAGACCTAAATATTACAACCATGAGGCCGTTAAATACGGCTATATGCGCGGTAGTCAAACATTTGATTATGTAAATGAAATAATGGAACGTTTTGTTGAATATAAACACGCTTATCCAGCACCTAATGAATAAAAATTCAATTTTCAAATGGTTTAAAAGAGCGGGGATTGCGGTCTTGATAATTGCGCCAATATTTATCTTTTCAGCCGATTATTACATTAAATCCTCTACTGCAAGCGCTATTTATTCAAATGTTGATGAAGTACCTGCCCATAAAGTTGGTATGGTGTTGGGAACTTCTAAATATATGAAGGGCGGTGGTATTAACAGTTATTATAAAAATAGAATTGAAGGGACCGCAGCATTATATCATGCGGGTAAGATTCAATTCGTGTTAGTATCTGGCGATAATGGCAATACACAGTATAATGAACCGGAAAATATTAAAAATGATTTGATAAAAGCTGGGATTCCTGCTGGAAAAATATTCTTAGATTATGCAGGATTCAGAACATTAGATTCTGTAGTGAGAGCTAAAATGATTTTTGGACAGTCAAAATTAATTATTATTTCTCAAAAATTTCACCTTGAAAGAGCACTCTATTTGGCCAAAGAACACGATATTGCGGCCGTTGGATTTGCCACTGGAAATTATAACCAAATTAGAAGTTTCAAGTTGAGAATAAGAGAAACACTTGCTCGATCAAAAGCAGTTCTCGATATTTTAATTGGCGTGGAACCAAAATTTTATGGTGACAAAATAATGATACAATAAATTAAAACTACCATGCTTTCTGTACAAACCAAATTAAAACCTAAATACAATAAGCACAAACAATTAATTATTGTCGCTGGTCCTACAGCTATTGGAAAAACAGCCATGAGCATAGAATTGGCGCAATTTTATAAATGTCCTATTATTTCTTTTGACTCGAGGCAATTTTACAAAGAACTAAGTATTGGTACTGCGAAACCTTCGGAAGAAGAATTAGGCATGGTAACACATCATTTTATTAATTCACATTCCATTGAACAAGAATATACTGCAGGCATTTATGAAAAAGAAGCCTTGGAATTACTTACAGAAATATATAAAAAACATGATGTTTGTATTGCCGTTGGTGGAAGTGGGTTATATATAGACGCCTTAGTTTTTGGAATTGATGCCATGCCGAAAAATAAACTTGTCAAAGATAAATGGATTAAAACCTATCAAAAAGAAGGACTGAAACCTTTGCAAGACTATTTGAATAAACACAACCCAGAAGTATTCGAATTTATTAATGAAAATAATCATGCACGTATGGTTAGAGCTATTGAAGTGATTGAAGAATCCGGAGAAAAATTCACCCAATTTCGAAAAGCGGAAGCACAAGCAAGAAATTTCACACCGATTTGGATTGGTTTAAATACTGACCGGGCAGTTTTATACAACAGGATCAATGAACGTGTAGATGTAATGATGGAAAAAGGTTTAGAAGTAGAAGTAAAATCATTGATTCCATTTCGTTTTCATACCGCATTAAAGACAGTAGGGTATGTTGAGTTTTTTGATTATTTTGAAGGTATAATACCTGTTGAAAAATCGATTGAACTGATTAAAAGAAACTCCAGGAGATATGCTAAAAGACAATTGACATGGTTTAAAAAAAACACTGCAATTACATGGTTTGAGCCTAATCAAAAGGGTGATATTCTTAAACATATTCAGAATATAATGAAAGATTTAGCATAGTTTAATCAATTTCCATCTCTTTTTTTTTGGATTTTAATTTTACAATGATACATTTGTTACCTTATAAATTTATTAAAACGAAAGGGAAGATGAACGAGAGAAACGACGAAGTTTTTTCAGAAAAAGTAAAGGCTGGAAAAAGAACTTACTTTTTTGATGTGAAAAAAACAAGAGGCAATGATTTGTACTTAACCATTACTGAAAGTAAGCGTAAGTACAATGGGGATGACTCAGATCGTATTGAATTTGAGAAACACAAAATTTTCTTATACAAAGAAGACTTTGAAAAATTTCAAGATGGGATGAGTGCTGCCTTAGGTAAGATAAGTGATTTATGGGAATCAGGTGAATTTAAAAAACCTGAGCCAAGAGAAGAATTAACCTTCGAAGAACTTTAATCTTAAAAAATTATTTCTCTTTGAGAAAAAATAATAAACACCTTTTACTAATAGTGAAAGGTGTTTTTTTTGTCCCCATATTTATTTTTATTCTAAGAATGAATTTTTACAATAAAGGTGGTACAATGGCAAATTACAATTTCCTATCTTTGCAAAAGATATGAGTCAATATAAAAAGGTAGCGTTTTATACATTGGGTTGTAAACTGAATTTTTCAGAAACATCAACCATTGCAAGAAATTTTGAAAATCAAGGTTTTGCAAAAGTAGATTTTACAGATCGACCAGATATTTTTATTATCAATACTTGTTCAGTGACTGATAATGCAGATAAAAAATGCAGACAGATAGTGAAGAAAGCATTGAAAATAAATCCAAATGCTTTTGTGACCATGATTGGGTGTTACGCACAACTTAAGCCAGGTGAAATTGCTGGAATTGAAGGCGTAGATTTGGTATTAGGCGCCAATGAAAAGTTTAACATCCTCGACCATATTGAAAAACTAGAAAAGAACGAAGTCACAGTTATTGAAAATGCCAACATTAAAGAAACGACTGATTTTATTCCTTCTTTTAGTTTTGGAGACCGTACCCGCTCATTTTTGAAAGTACAAGATGGATGTGATTATTTCTGTACTTTTTGCACCATTCCCCTAGCGAGGGGTAAGAGTAGAAATGCATCCGTTGCAGCAACAGTTTTGGAAGCAAAAAAAATTGCTGAAACAAAAATAAAAGAAGTAGTATTAACAGGGGTTAATATTGGTGACTTTGGTCAAGGTGAGGGCGAAAACTTTAAAGATTTAGTGGTGGCCTTAGATGATGTTGAAGGAATTGAAAGATTCAGAATATCAAGTATTGAACCTAATTTACTCAGTAATGAAATCATAGAATTTGTGTCTAAATCAAAAAGATTTCTTCCACATTTTCACATCCCATTACAATCAGGATCCGACAACTTGTTAAAAGCAATGCGTCGTAAATATTTGAGTGATTTGTATGTTGAAAGAGTGAATACCATTAAAAGATTAATGCCCAATACTTGTATCGGAGTTGATGTAATTGTTGGTTTTCCAGGTGAGACTGAAGAAGAATTTTTAAAGACCGTAAATTTCATCAATTCAATTGATGTATCATACTTACATGTCTTTACCTATTCAGAAAGAGCGAATACCACCGCGCGAAAAATGGCGGAATCTGTTCCTTTAAATATAAGAAGAGATAGAAGTAGACAATTACAAATTCTTTCGGAAAAGAAAAAAAGAGCTTTTTACGAATCTCAAATCGGACTAGAAAAAGATGTATTATTTGAAGGTGAAGAAAATGAAGGTACTATGTATGGGTTCACAGAGAACTATGTAAAGGTTAAGATTCCTTTTGACCAATCCTTAATCAATGAAATTAGACGTGTAAAGTTGACAGAAATTGATAGAGACGGGTTAGTAAAAGTTGAAATTATAGAAGTCCCAAATATGACAAATAGCATTTTTTAATTTTTTACCTTACATTGTCTGCTCAAATTAATAGATAACAATTATTTTTACAAAAAAAACATTAAGCATGAATACAAAATTTCATTCATTAACGATAGATAAAGTAGTCAAAGAAACAGCTGACACGGTTTCAATTTCTTTTACAATTCCAGCAGATATAAAAGAAAATTTTAATTTTAAAGCAGGGCAATACTTGACTTTAAAAAGCATGATTAACAACGAAGACATTCGTCGTTCTTATTCTATTAGCTCAGCACCTCATGAGGGAACTGTAACTGTTGCAGTAAAAAGAGTTGAGAATGGAACTTTTTCTGCCTATGCACAAAACTTAAAGGCTGGAGACCAAATAGAAGTATTGGCGCCACAAGGAAACTTTGTGTTAAAATCGGATGAAACAAAAAACTATGCATTTTTTGCTGCTGGAAGTGGAATTACACCAATTATCTCCATCATTAAAGATGTGTTGAATGCAAAAAATGGAAGTACAGCGACATTATTTTATGGTAATAAATCTGGTATTGAGACCATTTACAAAAGTGAATTAGATGCCTTAGCTGCTGAGAATGAAAATTTTGAATTGCATTATGTCTTGACAAGAGAAGAAGGTGCAAATGAAATTTTATCAGGAAGAATTAACAAGGCCAAAATTGAAGCCATTGACAAAACTTACCTAGCAGGCAAAAACATTGATGATATTTATTGTTGTGGACCTGAATCTATTATTCAGGCTGTTAACGATTACTTTGTAAGTAAAGGTACTGATAGTAAAAATATACACTTTGAGTTATTTACAACACCTGTTAAAGAAGTAAGTGCTGCCGAAAATTCTTCAGATGCACCAATTCCTGACATTACCTCATCAGTAACAGTTATTATTGATGACGAAGAATTTAAATTTGATTTGAATTCAAAAGGAAAAAATATTCTACAAGCAGCACAAGAAGCAGATGCTGATGTGCCATTTTCTTGTAAAGGAGGCGTTTGTTGTACCTGTAGAGCAAAAGTATTGGAGGGAAAAGCGGTGATGGATTTGAATTATGCTTTGGAGCCAGAAGAGGTTGAAGAAGGGTTTATTTTAACTTGCCAATCACATCCTGTGACAGAAAACATTGTCGTTTCTTTTGACGAGTACTAAAAAATAAAACAATTGAAAAACATAGTTATTATAGGGGCGAGTCGCGGAATTGGATTGGCCTTGGTGAAACAATTGGTTCAAGAAAACCGTGTCATTGCCATATCTAGGAATAGAGAGAATCTTGACAAAATTAACTCAGACTTTTTAACAGTGAAATCAATGGATGTTAACGCAATTGATTTTAAAGTTAATTTGACTGCTTTATTTCAAGAATTTAACCAACCCATTGACTTATTGATTAACAATGCAGGTTATTTGGTGAATAAGGCGTTTTTAGCATTAGATAGAACAGATATTTCAAAGCAATTCAACACCAACGTAATTGGCATCATGGAAGCTTGTCAAGCATGCATCCCTTTTATGAAACGTGATAGTCACATTGTAAACATAGGCTCCATGGGTGGATTTCAAGGCAGTTCAAAATTTGTAGGACTCAGTGCTTATTCTGCATCAAAGGCCGCCGTTGCCAGTTTTACAGAATGTTTAGCCGAAGAAATGAAGGAACAAGGCATTAAGGCAAATTGTTTGGCTTTAGGTGCGGCGCAAACAGAAATGTTGGCCACTGCATTTCCAGGCTATGAAGCACCAGTTTCTGCTTCCGAAATGGCAAGATTCATAGCCGACTTTGGCTTAAACGCACACCATTGGATAAACGGAAAGGTAATTCCCGTATCCTTGTCCACTCCATAATTATTCCTAAATTTAAACATCTTTAAAAAGTATACGCTATGTCAGTACACTCAAATGTTAAAAGAATTACCACCCATGTCCTTCAAGAAATGAAGGACAACGGTGAAAAAATAGCCATGTTGACCGGATATGATTTCTCAATGGCAAAAATTTTAGATGAAGCTGGTATTGACATTATATTGGTGGGAGACTCTGCCTCGAATGTGATGGCAGGACATGAAACAACTTTACCGATTACTTTAGACCAAATGATTTATCATGCCTCTTCAGTGGTAAGAGCTAGTGAAAGATCATTGGTTGTTGTAGACATGCCTTTTGGTTCATATCAAGGGGATTCTAAACAAGCATTGCATTCGGCTATTCGAATCATGAAAGAATCGGGTGGACATGCAGTAAAAATGGAAGGTGGAAAAGAAATTATTGAATCCATTTCAAGAATTTTAACAGCGGGGATTCCAGTCATGGGTCATTTAGGATTAACACCACAATCAATATACAAATTTGGGACTTATACGGTTCGTGCAAAAGAGGAAGAAGAAGCGGAAAGATTAATACAAGATGCACAGTTACTTGAAGAAACGGGGTGTTTTGCCATTGTGTTAGAGAAAATTCCTGCTGAATTAGCGGCAAGAGTTGCCAAACATGTGAAAATTCCAATTATTGGTATTGGAGCAGGAAATGGAGTCGACGGTCAAGTATTGGTTGTACATGACATGTTGGGTATCAACAATGAATTCAATCCGAGATTTTTAAGAAAATATAAAAACTTACACCAAGAAATGTTAGATGCATTTAAAATGTACATTAAGGATGTAAGAAGTAAAGATTTTCCAAACAACAAGGAACAGTATTAAACATAAAAAAATCCTTCAACTTGGGGCTGAAGGACTTTATTGTAAACCAAAAAACGGGAATTAGCTTAACCTAAGTAGGCTTTTAACATTCTACTTCGGCTTGCGTGACGCATTCTGCGAATTCCTTTTTCTTTAATCTGTCTCACACGTTCTCGTGTTAATTCGAATAAGTCTCCTATCTCTTCTAAAGTTAATGAAGATTTCCCTCCTAAACCATAATATAGTCGAATAATACTGGCTTCTCTTTGCTTTAAAGTACCCAAAGACCTTTCAATTTCTTTTTCCAAAGACTCTTTCATAATGACATTATCAGGACTTTGTTTTTCAGTGTTCTGTAATAAGTCATACATGTTAGATGAATTATCGTCTCCACTCACTAAAGGTGCATCCATTGAAACATGTTTACCAGAAGATTGAATGGCCTGCTTCACATCCTTTAAAGAAATTTCCATAAAGTCAGAAATTTCTTGTGCAGTAGGTGTTCTTCCTAAATCTTGTTCTATTTTAGAATAGGCCTTATTCATTTTTCCTATAGTACCAATTTTATTTAATGGTAGTCTTACAACCCTTGCTTGATCGGCTAAGGCTTGTAAAATTGATTGACGAATCCACCACACTGCGTACGATATGAATTTAAATCCCCTTGTTTCATCAAAGCGCTTTGCTGCCTTAATTAATCCGATATTACCTTCATTAATTAAATCAGACAATGTAAGCCCTTGATTTTGATATTGTTTTGCGACAGAAACGACAAACCTTAAGTTGGCAGATACCAACCTGTCTAAGGCAACTTGATCACCTTGCTTGATTCTATTGGTCAAGGCAACCTCTTCTTCAGCCGTTACCATTTCTTTTTTTGCAATATCATGCAAATACTTATCCAACGAAGCAGTCTCTCTGTTCGTTACTTGTTTGGCTATTTTTAGCTGTCTCATCTCCTCTTAAAATTAAATTAATATTCCCTTGTCTCTTATATATACGCTAATTAGACGGGATTGGTTGGGAACCCTTTCCTAAATAATTGTTAATTTTTTTATTTTAACATTCTCTCTATCCTTTACAGGGCTTCACATACAACTATATATGCATCAAAAATCGAGCCAGATATAAATCAAGATTCCTGGACTTCACTTCCTGTTTTTTCTTTATTTCTTGACTCGAAAACCTGCAAGAGAATCACTATATTTGTACTAAGCAAGGCACATGAAAACATTCGATATTCCAACTTATTATAAATCTCCTATTTTAGGAAAAGTAAAAAACTTCAGAAAACAGGAAGACCCTAGAAAAAAGGACTTTACCCCTACTCGACTGGACTTTGGAAACCCTGAATTTATCATCCCAAGACATTTTGGTTTTTGTTATGGCGTTGAAAATGCCATAGAGATCTCTTACAAGGCTATTGAAGAAAACCCTGATAAAAGGATTTATTTGTTAAGTGAAATGATTCATAATGCTGGTGTAAATGCAGATTTGAAATCTTATGGTGTTCAGTTTTTGCAAGACACAAGGGGGAATCAAATCATACCTTGGGGAAATTTAACCCCAAATGACATAGTGATAATTCCTGCTTTTGGAACTACAATCGAGATTGAGAATCAATTAGATCAATTGGGGATATCTCCTAAAAAATACAATACAACCTGTCCATTTGTCGAAAAAGTTTGGAAACGCTCTCAAAAACTTGGGGAAGATAATTACACAGTGATTATCCATGGAAAAAATAAGCATGAAGAAACAAGGGCTACTTTTTCCCATGCAGCAGCATATGCAAAATCGGTAGTAGTAAAAAACTTAGATGAAACTAAAATATTAGCTGATTTTATTAAAGGTGTAAAACCAATGGCTGATTTTATGAAGCACTTTGGGCATGCAATAAGTGAAGGATTTGATCCAGAAAAGGACTTTGAAAAAATAGGAGTTGTGAACCAAACTACCATGCTGGCTTCTGACACCCAAGAAATCACTGATTATTTATACAGTGTTTATGAAAAGCGTTATGGTACCGAGATTAAAAATCATTTCGCAAATACTCGGGATACTTTATGCTATGCTACGAATGACAACCAATCATCCACATTAGAATTATTGAATGAAAGTGCAGATATTGCCATAGTAATTGGTGGTTACAATAGTTCAAACACCAGTCATTTGGTTGAGTTATTAGCTGAAAAATTCCCAACTTACTTCATTCAAGATGAAAATGAACTAAATGAAGTAGGTCATTTAAAGCATTTTGACTACCTTCGAAAGGAGATGAATACAACTGCAGTGTTTGAAAAAGAATTACCGAAGAAAATAATTATTTCTTCTGGTGCTTCCTGTCCAGATGCAGTAGTTGATAGAGTAATTCAAAAAATATTGAGCTTTTACCCTAATCCAAGCCCTATTGAAAAGGTGCTTTTAAATTTTAATTTATGAAAAATATTTACCTAGTTGGTCTGAGTGTGTTTTTACTTGTTGGATGTGCCTCACCTGTTGTGTTTACAGGAGATTCAGAAGTAAGTAAAAAGAATATTCTAAAATTCTCGGAACACATAGAATCTGTTGTAGAATTACACCAATCGGCGCATTTCATTGACCATGTGGAACTGAATTATAAACAAGAACAATTGGTTGAAATGTTACAAAATGATTCAACTCGATTTGTGAACGAATTCTTTTGCGGAAACTCTACTGAAGGACAGTTTATTTGTCCGGATTTCGATAAAATTGTATCCATTGACTTAACTACAATTAATCAAGAATCATCTGGAATTTACAAATTGACTTATAAAATAGTAAACACCATGGGTATTATTATTAATGCTGAAGTGTTTTTAAATACCAAGTTAGAAAAGTACACCATGTATAGTGCTGTAGGATAAGATGGATTTTAAACTTGTATCAGAATTTGAACCCACAGGGGATCAACCTAACGCAATCAAACAAATTGTTGAAGGATTTAAGTCGGGAATGAATTACCAAACCTTGTTGGGGGTGACTGGTTCAGGTAAAACTTTTACCATGGCCAATGTGATAAAAGATTTGAACAAACCCACCCTTATTTTATCACACAATAAAACTTTAGCGGCACAATTGTATGGAGAATTCAAACAGTTTTTTCCAGAAAATTCCGTGGAGTACTTTGTGTCTTATTACGATTATTATCAGCCAGAAGCTTATTTGCCAACGACCGATTTGTTTATTGAAAAAGACATGTCGATAAATGATGAAATTGAAAAACTGCGATTGTCTGCAACATCAGCGCTCCTTTCAGGAAGAAGAGATGTTATAATTGTTGCTTCGGTATCTTGTATATACGGAATTGGTAATCCCGCAGAATTTGAAAACAGCATCATTCCTTTGGACGTGGGCCAAATTATCAGTCGCAATAAGTTTTTATTAAGGTTGGTTGAAAACTTATATTCAAGAAATGATACGGCACCTGAAAGAGGTAATTTTAGGGTAAAGGGAGATACGGTTGATATATTTTTAGCCTATGTGGACTATGCATTAAGAGTGGTGTTTTTTGGAGATGAAATTGAAGAAATTTTCACTTTCGACCCTTTGAACAATTCTAAAATGGAAGATTTTGAAACCATTAAAATTTTTCCAGCAAACATATTTGTGACCAGCCAAAAAACCATAAACAATGCAGTAGAGGAAATTGAATTGGATTTAGGCAAATACGTCAATTTTTTAAAATATGAAGGCAAAACAATAGAAGCCCAAAGAATTGAAGACCGTGTTACTTATGATTTAGAAATGATTCGGGAATTAGGTTATTGTTCTGGCATTGAAAATTACTCCAGGTATTTTGATCAAAGAGCACCTGGAAGCAGGCCCTTTTGCTTGTTAGATTATTTTCCGGATGATTTTATGATGATGATTGACGAAAGCCATGTTACACTTCCTCAAATAAAAGCCATGTATGGTGGGGATCGGGCCAGAAAAGTCAATTTGGTTGATTATGGTTTTCGTTTACCAGCCGCCATGGACAACAGGCCTTTAAAGTTTGAAGAGTTTGAAATGATTACGCCAAGAACCTTATATGTAAGTGCTACCCCTGCCAATTATGAACTAGAAAAATCGGAAGGAATTATCATTGAACAAGTAATAAGACCTACTGGTTTGTTAGATCCTGAAATTACAATTCGACCAAGTGAAAATCAAATTGATGATTTAATGGAAGAAATTCACATTAGAATAGAAAAAGATGAAAGGGTTTTGGTGACGACTTTAACAAAAAGAATGGCTGAGGAGTTACAAAAATACCTTGATAAAAACGGCATTGCCTGTCGTTACATTCACTCAGATGTGGATACCATGGAGCGGGTAGAGATTCTTAGACAATTGCGTCTTGGAGATTTTGACACATTAATCGGTGTAAATTTATTGAGAGAAGGATTAGATTTACCAGAAGTATCTTTAGTTGCCATCTTAGATGCAGATAAAGAAGGTTTTTTACGTTCGGAGCGAGCCTTAGTACAAACAGTAGGTAGGGCCGCTAGGAATGTTGACGGCAAGGTAATAATGTATGCCGATAAAATTACTGATTCTATGCGTAAAACTATAGATGAAACCAACAGAAGAAGAAAAATACAACATCAATACAATATTGACCACGGTATTACCCCTTATCAGATTAAAAAGTCAATTGAGCAAATTATGAGACAAACGAAGGTTGCTGATGGAGATAAAGAAATTTCTGACTACAATATTCCTAATGAAAGTAGCATTGCTGCTGATCCGGTAATAGCTTATATGAGCAAACCTCAGCTTCAAAATGCTACTTTGAAAATCAAAAAGGAAATGGAAAGTGCAGCCAAAAAACTAGACTTTATTGAAGCGGCAAGACTGAGAGATGAAATGTACCAATTACAAGAAAAATTAAAAAGCATGTAAGAAATGTTTTTTTAGTTTTACTGGGTAAATAAACCCCAAAAAGGGAATTTACTTCCTAAGCATTTCTTCAGCGATTAAATCTAAATAACTCATTTAAAACAATTTAAAACAAAGGACTTGTTTTTGATTTACCTTAGGTGAACCTTTAAAAAAAATGTTATGTTTAGATTATCAATAACTTTATTTCTCCTTGCCATATTAGCAGCTGTATTTGGATTTGGTGGAATCGCCGAAAGTGCCGTAGGTGCCGCGAAAATCGTATTTTATATAGCAATTATATCATTTATCATCAGTCTAATAATGGGTGGTTACAAAAGATCATAATTGTTAAACAAAAAAATAAAACATCCTCCGACATTCGTTTCGGGGGATTTTTTATTTGACGAAAGAGCAAATGATGTATTTGAAAAACTCGAAAGATATGAAGTCTTAACAATACCTTTAACATGACAAATGTTCGGTTTATTTATCAAAATAATAAGTACATTTATCAACAGTTGAGCAGTTTTATTATTCGGCATTACCCATACATTAAAGTAAATAACAAATTGAAAGGAATTGCACTCATATTCGTATTTTTTATTCACGCAACCATAATTGCTCAATCAGACTCGCTTCCATCCAAGTTGAGTTTTAATGCTGATTTTCGTTTTCGAATTGAACAAGACTGGCACTCAAAAAAATCGGATGGAACATTTTATGATGATAGGACAAGGTTTCGTTATCGGCTGAGAGCGGGGGTAGTTTATGAAGAGGAATGGTATAGCGCTGGTTTTCGAATCAGGACTGGAGATCCAAGAAAACAACAAGATTCACAACTGACCCTGGGAGATGGATTTAAAAACTTTGGGACTTTACCTATTGGTATAGAACAAGCATACTTTCAAGGTAAATGGCGTACCTTCAAATTTTGGATTGGGAAAAATAGTTTTCCATTTGAAAAAAACAACGAACTCTTTTGGAGTGAAAACGTTTATCCCGAAGGAATATTCTTAAAAAAAACTTTTCTAATAAATTCGGATTTCATTAATTCAATAGACTTGCGGGGTGGGCATTTCATCATGGCTTCAAGTGGGAAATCATTGGATATGGATAGTTATTTCCAGGCTTTTCAAGCTCATATTAAATTTTCAGATAATCGTTTCCAATTATTTCCAGCGGTCTATTTGTTTAAAAATATACCAAATATACCAGATGGATATGAAACTTTTAAAATTGATTATAGCATTCTTCATTTTGGTAGCAAAATCCAATTAACTAAAAAGCCATTGATTGATCTTGAATTTGACTATTATAAAAACATGCAACGTTACAATCAAATTGATTCTATACCAAAGTCACTTAAAGAACAAAAATCAGGTTTTGTTGTAGCTTTAAAATACGGTTCTTTAGCGCAAAAAGGAGATTGGTTATTTAAATTAAGTTATGCCAATCTACAAAAATATTCAGCTGTTGACTTCATGGCCCAAAACGATTGGGCAAGATGGGACTATGCCTCAGTTGGGTCTCCAGATGGAAGGTTAACTAATTTCAGAGGACTTGAAGTTGTTGCAGGTTTTAAGCTTTCAAAAAAAGTAAACATTAAAATGAAATATTATTTTGTGGAACAATTAATTCCTTATGGTACATCAAAAGAAACCGGAAATAGAATTAGACTTGACTTGGATTTTAAGTTTTAAAAAACGTATAATAATTGCAACTATGCTTGAAATAAAAAAAATAAAATTATTCTTCTTTGGTTTTCTTTTACTGTCAACTAATCTAATCGCACAAGAATCGAGAAACCAAAAAATCTCGGTTCCAAATCATAACATTTCGGTGGCCATCATGGGTTCCATTCCAATTGGGCTTGCCTTCGATTACACCTTCTCAAATCATTTTAATTTAGAAGTAGCACTGGGTGCTGGATACAGTGCTGGATTGAAATATATAATAACCAATCCATCAAAGCAACGTTGGAATGTTTTTACTGGTGCATTTTATACTACAACTGAATTTGAAACGATAACGGATTCAGTCGGAAATACAAGTCAAAGTTTCGGGATTAATGGAAATTCATTGTATGTCCCTCTCGGCATTTCTTACTTAACTAAAAAAAATTTCCAATTCAGTTTAGAAGGAGGTGCTATGCTAGCAAAAGGAAATTTGTCACCAACGGTTGGTTTAAAAATAGGGCATAGATTTTCAGTTGATTATAAAGTAATAAAAGACAGTAAAAAGACCTTGAAAAAAAATATTTTAAGTGGGTCGCTATTTGGAATGACCCCACTCATTGGCATTGTTTACGAAAGGTTATTAAGTCCGTATTTGGGTGTTGATATTGGTATTGGGCTTCCTAGCGCGGGTATGGGCTTTAAATTTTACATCCCTCAAATCAGAGATAATAAATGGAATCTACATGTAGGAGCATCTCAACACTATTTTATTTTATTAGACGCAACTGGTTGGAAAACTTATTTTCCAATTGGGCTTAGTCACTTGAAAAATAACGGATTTAGAATCAGTTTTGATTTAGGACCTCAAATTAATTGGTATGAAAATATTGGTAGCAATTACAATTTATTTTTTAATGGAAATCTAAGGATTGGAAAGGCATTTTAAGTAATGCATACACATTTCTATATCTTCTTGAAAACTGGATTATTCAAATCCAATACTGCTAATAAAAACTGAAGTATTATATTTATAGCAGCAATGAAAACTATTTTCCAATTTTATTATTTAATCTGGATGCTACCATTATTTGGACAATCAGCAGAATATGTATTTAAGAATAAAATTGACAGTTCATATAATTGCTACCTTAAAGTTTTTCCAAACACTGAAAAAATAAATGGATTATTGATCAGAGATTATAGCAACTTACCCGATACAGCCTTAGAATCTCCTTACCAATTTCCAAAACTTTGTGCTGAAAATGGAATCATGACTTTGTACACGAACACTTCGACTCAGTTTCCAGAGTTATTTACTTCAGATTCCATTATTAAGCGATTAGATGAATTTGTAGTTGAAGTTATTAAGATCCATGACATACCGAAAAACAATATTTTTATAGGAGGCATTTCAGCTTCTGGCACCCGTGCATTGCGCTATGCTCAGTATTGTGCCCAAGGAAAATCAGCCATTGAAATAAAAGGTGTCTTTGCAGTGGACGCTCCTTTAGATTTAGCAAGATTTTACACTTCGGCAAAAAACCATAAAAAAAACTTTAAGGCAGGCATGCTTTGGGAAGCTAATTGGATGCTACCACTGTTTAAAACACTTTTTAATGGCAGCCCAGATGAAGTATTTAATGCTTATCTAAAAAGTTCGGTTTTTACGCATACAGACAGTTTGGGTGGAAATGCACATTATTTAAATAATACTTCGATTTTATTATTTCATGAACCAGATATTGATTGGTGGATATCAGAAAGAGGAGCTGCTTATTATGACATTAATTCATATGACTTAGTTGCATTTACCATTTTATTAAAAAGCATGGGGAATTCTGACATTGAATTAATTACTAGCAGTGGTAAAGGTTTTGACAAAAACGGAAATCGAATGCCACATTCTTGGACCATTGTGGATGAAACATATTTAATGGAATGGATTATGAAGCGAATGGATTAAATTTGAAGTGAAATCATGAAAGCAGCGATACGCAAAAAATATTGTTCACCTGAGGAGATTAAAGTGGTTGAAATTGAAAAACCAAAAATAAAAGATAATCAAGTATTGGTGAAAGTATATGCCACAACCGTCAACCGAACCGATTGTGCAAATTTAACTGCAAAACCATTCATCATGCGCTTTATTTTAGGATTATTTAAGCCAAATAAAAAAGTGTTAGGTACTGATTTTGCCGGAGCAATAGTTGCTGTTGGAAAAAAGGTAAATTCTTTTAAAGAAGGTGATAAGGTATTTGGTTTTATTGATGCTGGTGCTTCCTCACAAGCAACTTTTGCCGCTATTGAAACCAAACATTTATTTTTAATTCCTGAAGGAATCAATTACAACTTGGCTGCTGCTAGTATTGAAGGTGCGCATTATGCATATACCTTTATTCGTAAATCGAACATTCAAGCCAACCAAAATATATTGATCAATGGGGCAACTGGCGGAATTGGCACTGCCCTACTCCAATTCGTCAAACAATTTGATGTCGAAGTTACCGCAACTGCGAACACTAAAAACATTGACTTGATTAAAAGTCTAGGTGCTGATATGGTAATTGATTACACTAAAGAAGACTTTACAACAAGGACTGTGGAGTACGATTACATATTTGATGCTGTTGGAAAAAGTACGTTTAGTAAATGCAAAGGTCTATTAAAGCCAAAAGGAACATATATTTCTTCGGAACTGGGACCTCATTCACAAAATATTTTCTATGCCCTTTTCACACCTATTTTTGGAAAGAAAAAAGTAATCTTTCCAATACCCTATTCGAAATTAATGAGTATTCCTTACATCAGTGAATTGTTGATTAATGGAAAATTTAAACCAGTAATCGAAAAGGAAGTTGAATTAGACCATATTGCGGCTGCCTATGCATACGTCATTCAAGGATTGAAAACCGGTAATGTGGTGGTTACTATCGATTAATAATTAACTTATTCATATAATTTCTTGATTATTCCTATATTGATGATTGATAAAAAAATTATAATTCATGAAAATGCACATACCTAATTGGGTCATTATTTTAGGAGGAATTGGTCAAATATTTACAGCGTTTATTTATCCATACATACGACACAAAGTGTTTGATTGGTATACAGACGTAAAAAAGTTAAAACCATTAAACCAAGAAATAGCAAAAACCTACGGACGGTATATTCAAGGTTTAAATTTCGCATTTGGTTTAATTGCAATATTAATGCCTAGTGACTTAAAGAACCAAAGCAACTTGGCTATTGCCATTACCGGTCTCATTGCCGCTTATTGGGTAGGAAAAGTCTTAACACAAATCGCCTACTACCCAATGTATGAAATTCCACAAAAAACCATTTTTAAAATTGGATCCTATGGGATGAATTTTCTTTTTGTATTTTTTGCCATAGTTTATACCGCTTTATTAATTATTAATTTAATGTAAAATTGAATTCAAAGAAAAAGTAAATACTTATGAATGGAGGAATCACTGCTATTTATAAAGTCCTAATCGAATTACTGATTAAACAAAAAGTTTTTTAAATTAAATATTATTCAAATCCACCGATAATCTTATCAATTAATGGCGTATTAAATAAATATTATTACTTTTGTATCGCACACGATTTAATCTTAAACGATATTTAAATGAAAACAACAATTATACAAAATAGCTTTAGAATTTTGTTAGGGGCTTTGATGACCCTTGCAGGAATTGGTCACATGACTTTTCAAAGAGATGAGTTTTTAGCCCAAGTCCCTCGTTGGCTACCTACTGATCCTGCATTTATGGATTTTGTAGTATTATCTTCCGGATTGGTTGAAATCACCCTTGGATTAGGAATGATTTTTTTAATAAAGCACAAAGTTAAAATAGGCATTGCATTGGCCATTTTTTATGTACTTATTTTCCCAGGAAATGTTTCGCAATATACCAATGAGATAAGTGCTTTTGGATTGGATACAGATGCAAAACGATTGATTCGCTTATTTTTCCAACCACTCCTTATTTTATGGGCATTATGGTCTACAGGAGCTTTAAAGTCTTTGATGTATTTAAGAAAAAATAAATAATTGGTTTGAGTAGGTATATAATAGCTTTATCATGAAAAATA
>CBDUKB010000001.1:0-75455 GCA_965367695.1 uncultured Putridiphycobacter sp. | reverse complement strand
CCAATGTGTTTCGAATTCATTACATCATAAGCCCCACCGTAAGCCTTTCTAGTAATCACAGTCACTGAAGGAACTGTTGCTTCACAGAATGCATATAATAATTTGGCTCCATTAGAAATGATACCATTCCATTCTTGATCGGTACCAGGCAAAAACCCTGGTACATCTTCACACACCAATAATGGGATATTAAAACTATCGCAAAAACGTATAAATCTTGCAGCTTTGTTAGAAGAATGAATATCTAATACGCCTGCTAAATAAGCAGGTTGATTTGCAATAACACCAATACTTTTTCCTGCCATTCTCGCAAAACCTACCACTATATTTTGAGCAAAGTTTTCTTGCACTTCGTAAAAACTCTTATCATCCACCAATTCATGAATCACCTCACGCATATCATAAGGCTGATTTGGATTCTCAGGAACGATATCATTTAATTTTGGTCTCGATTCATCTCCTTTTGTATAAGGTAAAGACGGTGCCTGTTCTTCACAGTTTTGTGGTAAATAAGATAATAATTTTTGTATGTCTTTAATACATTTTACATCATTTTCAACTGAAAAATGGGCCACACCTGATTTTTCTGAGTGCGTTGAAGCACCTCCTAATTCTTCAGAAGTTACTTCTTCGTGGGTGACTGTTTTTACCACGTTTGGTCCAGTTACAAACATAAATGAAGTATCTTGAACCATGTAAATAAAATCTGTCAATGCTGGTGAATAAACTGCTCCTCCAGCACAAGGTCCCATGATGGCAGAAATTTGCGGAATGACACCTGATGCCATTGTATTTCTGTAAAATATATCCGCATATCCTCCTAGAGAAACAACCCCTTCTTGGATTCTTGCTCCACCTGAATCATTTAAGCCAACAAATGGCATTCCATTTTGCATGGCTAAATCCATTACGCGACAAATTTTCTTTGCATGTATTTCAGCCAATGAACCTCCAAATACCGTAAAATCTTGCGCAAAAACATAAACAGGTCTTCCATTTACATATCCTGAACCGGTTATCACCCCGTCTCCTAAAAACTTGGTTTTTTCTAAGCCAAAGTTGTTCGAGCGGTGTTCAGTTAACATCCCGATTTCTTCAAAACTATCATCATCTAAAAACAATGAAATACGCTCACGTGCTGTTAATTTGCCCTTACTGTGCTGAGATTCGATTCTTTTTTCTCCTCCACCCTCTTTGGCTTTGTTAATTTTAGATTGTAATAAATCAAGTTTTGAATTCATAATTAATTCGGTTAAGAAGCTCTAAAAATAAGCATTATTTGTTTTTGACAGGGATTAATTGAAAATAATCTCACACTAAAAGGCAAGAAAATTATCAATTCTCTGCCATTTGTAATTTTTGGAATTACTTTTGTTATATAGGTATTGGAACCTACCAATTATGCGAAACCTTTTATCCATTATATTAATTTTTTTTAGTCAGCTAGCTTATAGTCAAATGCAAATTGACAAAACGAGTCACGACTTTGGAAACTTATATGCCAATGCACCTACATATGTAGATTTTACTTTTAAAAATATTGGTCAAGCCAAAACTTATTTATTAACCGTTGACCAACCGAGAGAAGTGTATTACATCTACTCCACTAAAACAATTCAAGCAGATAGTTCGGTAACAATAAGACTAAAAATTAACGATAATATAAAAGGAAGATTCAATTATACGGTTGATGTATTTTTTAGCAACAGTAATAAACCAATAACTTTAACAGTTTACGGAAATGTAAAAGAAAAGAGCAGCAATCCCTTAACTGCATGTCCCGATTTCAATGCGGAACCACCTGTAAATGGATCCCCAAATTTTGAAGTCACCATTAAAGTAATTGATAGTTTAACACTTGAACCTATCCGAAGAAGTAAAGTTTACCTCATTAATAATGGAGATATGATTGGCGCATACTATACAAATTCAGATGGTATCATTCACCGTCCTGTTCCTTTAGGTCATTATTATATCACGGCTGAAAAAGATCCTTATACTTCTAATTATCACCAAGGATATTTGAATTTTATTGATAATTATGTAGAAATCAAACTTCAAAGTGTTGAGAAAATTGAAGAAGAAATCGTAATAATAGAGGAGGAAATTATAGAAATAGCAGAAGTGGTAGAGGCGCCTGAAATTATTATAGAAGAAGAAATTGAAGTGGCTGAAACTCCTGAAATAGTGATTGAAATAGAAGAAACACCTGAAACCATTACCATTCAGGAAGACCCAATTTTGGAAGATACAGCGACTACCATTGTACCTGTCAAATTGGATACTGGATTTAATTCGAATCAATTTGTACCAAATAACATTGTTTTTATAGTGGATGTATCTTCTTCTATGAATCAAATGGGTAAAATTGATTTATTAAAATTATCAATGATTGAATTGACTAAAATATTGAGACCACAAGACCAAGTTTCGGTGATTGCCTATGCAGGTTCGGTTAACGTATTATTTGAATTGAAAAGTGGCACTGACAAAGCAGAAATTATTGAAAAAATTAAAACCTTGAGAACCGGAGGATATACTGCTGGAGATTTAGCCATAAAAGAAGGAATTAGAATTGCAAAGAAAGGTTACATTGAAGGAGGAAATAACATGATATTTATGGTCACAGATGGGGCTTTTAACAAAGGGTCGAAAGGTTACCAACGTACCATTCAAACCACTTATTTAACTAAGGGGATTAAATTTTCAGTGGTCGGAATTAAAACTTCAGAATACCTGAGAAACCATCTTGAAACAACTGCTTCAAAAGGGGGTGGTGCTTACATCCGAATTATTACCGTCGAGGATGCACAAAATAAATTGTTTGAAGAAATAAAAAGAACTTCTTTTAAGGGTGATTAAAAATTTCGAAATTCCCTATAAATAGTTTCTACCAAAGCACGACTTCTTTTTAATGCCGCATTTGTTTCTTTTTGATTTTTGTAGGTAGAATTAACCATTTTTTCATTAATGGTATGATAAGCAGCATAACCAGATGTATCAATAATACCAAAAGACATGGTGGATGCTGTTAGTGCCCAATTGGGAACATTTGGGTTTAAAAGGTCTTTTGACCAATGGTAAGCAGTGGTTGGTAAATTTAATTGATGTAAAACAGTGCTGACAATATCACTTTGAGACCCTATTTTATCGACAATTTTACCAATATAATCTTGCTTTAAAGCCCCGCCCCAAAACAGCAGTGGTATGTGGTAAAAGTCGGCCGAATAAATATTGTTATTGTTATAGTTTGTTTTACCATGGTCGGCCACAAAAACGACTAAAGTATTGTCAAAGTTTGGTAGTTTTTTTAAAGCTTCTACTAGCTTTTTTAATTCTATGTCTGTATAAACCATGCTGTTGACATATCCTTCTACGTTTTTCGGATGGTTTTTAATGCCATGCATAGGCATATCGTAAGGAGCATGGGTACTTTGGGAGAACAATCCATAAATAAAAGGAGACTGGGCCTTTTTTAATTCTGAAATAAAATAAGGAAACATGGCTTCATCATGAATCCCTAAATCTCCTTTTGGGGTTAAGGACAAATCATTTTCATCAGTTTGTCTATCTACTTTCATTTCGGTTAAATACCCCCCTATATTACCATATGCCAAAGAACCTCCAAAATAATAAGAAGAATGATAACCTTCTGCTTTCAGGTCTTTAAATATGGAAGGCAATTTTCTACATTTTGCCGACTCTGAAGAGATGGCAATTCCTGGCACGGTTGGATAGCCACTAAATATGGCGGTATGTCCTGTTTCTGATGTGGTAGAATTTGCATAAATATTAGTGAAAAATAATCCTTCTTTTACCAATTGATCGAAGTTAGGGGTAATGTGGTCAGGGTTCCCTAAAGCGCCAATCATATTTCCAGCCCAACTTTCCAACGAAATAAATATAATATCCGGTCTGCTATTTTTTAAAATTTTCACACTATCAATCTGCGCATAAGCATACAATTCTTTTGTTATTAATGCCGCTTCATTTTCATTCAAATGATTATACATTCCTTCTATATCCTTTTTAAAATGCTGGAATGTCATGTGAATAAAGTTCCATATTGAATTGACTGAAATGTCATTGATGATTTGGCTTTGAGAATAATAAGCATTGGTTGCCGAGATTGGGATTTTTTGTAATCCTCCTCTGATTGACATGCCAAATAATGCGCCTCCTATTATAATTACCAATAGAAAATCAAGCGATCTTTTTAAAAATGGTTTTGAATTTGCTCCCGGCTTAAAATTTTTTAATAGCCACCTAAATAAAAAATAAAACACCAATAATTGAATTATAAGATAAAAAACAAACCAACCTGTATATGATCCAGATGATGTTCTAAAAACTTCGGAAGGTGTTTCAAAATGAACAAATATTTTAGAAGATAGTTTGGTGCGCCATTCGTGATAAGAAACCAATTCACTAGCAAATAATATGCTGGTTATTAATCCGAAAAATAATATGAACCCATTCACAATTTTTAATGAGATTACTTGTGCACGGCCATTAAAAAAAGCTGTGATTGCTAATAATATCAAAGGAATGCCCATGATATAAGCAAAACTAGATAAATCCATGCGCAAAGCATGCCAAGGTAAAGTCAATAACTCAGCAACTGAAACATCAATGTCGCCTACATAATGTATAATAAACAAAAGCCTCTGAGCTGTAAAGAATACGAGCCAAAGAATCAATAAACGAAATAAATACTTAAGGTAGTAACTCACTAATTATTAAATTCAATCAATTCAGTATGACCTGCAAATTTACCTTTTTTATCGTATTGTTCGCTTTTTACCATGCCCGCTTTTTTACTAATCCATTCAATACTACTAGTCGTACTATTCATAAAGCCAAAAATAACATTCGTTTTAGAAGTGATTTTGGCACATTCGAAGGTGCCTGCTGGGGTAGTAATATTTTCAATGGCTGCTACTTTTCTATCAAATACTTTTACACTGCCACTCATAATTTTGAGGCCATTCATGTAGGTAACCATACTGATATTGGTTTCTGCTAAAACATCACCTTGACTTAAATTTTGTGGGATTTCCAGTCCTGAACCTTTCACATTCACTTCCATATCTGGAGAAGCCTCATCAAGACTACTAAAGTTTTTCATCAAATCATTAAAGTCTAAGGTCAAAACGCCATCCTTACCTGTATAAGTTAACTCGGTTTTAGTGATTTCGTCTTTGTCTGATACTTGGTATTCTCCTTCCAAGTTATAGTTCATGGCCCCGTCCACTAAACTTGCCCCAAGTACTGTCATTTTATTGGTGCCGGTACTTTTTCCTTTTTTATCAAATGATTCTAATTTCCAGACCATTCCTTCTTTTATTGGAAAATAAGAATCGCAAGCATCCAAATCTGCATTCGAATTAGATTTAAAACTAAATCCAATGAATGACAAAACAATTAATAATAAAGCTGATAATTTCATAATACTAAATTTTAACTTATTAACAAAAATAAAGAAACACGTTGTAAAAATCACATTTTCCTCTATAAAATTCTTATTTTTGTAAGATAAGAATTCACGAAACAAATAATGCATGATTAGTACAGAAACAGAAATTCAATCGGTTTTAGAAACCTTAAACATATCCACAGAAAATAATGGTGCTTCAACAGGAAGTAATTGGTTAGGAACAAAAGGAGCAAAAATTAGTTCTTATTCACCAGTTGATGGTGCTTTAATTGCTCATGTAAATGCAGGGACTGCTGAAGATTATGAAACTTTGATTCAAACTTCTCAAAAAGCTTTCCAAACTTGGCGTGTAGTTCCTTCTCCTAAAAGAGGAGAGATTGTTCGACAATTAGGTCTTAAGTTAAGACAATATAAAGCGCCTTTAGGAAAATTAGTTTCTTACGAAATGGGTAAGTCATACCAAGAAGGATTGGGTGAAGTACAAGAAATGATTGACATTTGCGACTTTGCCGTTGGATTGTCAAGACAATTAAATGGTTCTACTTTGCACTCAGAAAGAGAAGCGCATAGAATGTATGACCAATACCACCCTTTAGGAATTGTAGGTATTATTTCTGCATTTAACTTTCCAGTAGCTGTTTGGTGTTGGAATACTGCATTGGCATGGATTTGTGGTGATGTTTGTATTTGGAAACCATCAGAAAAAACACCAATAACTGCAATTGCTTGTCAAAAAATTGCAGCAGAAGTGTTTGCGGAAAACAATGTACCTGAAGGAGTTTCTACTTTAATTATTGGAGATGCGGAAATAGGTAAACTAATGACGGCAGACAAACGAGTTCCTTTGGTTTCTGCTACCGGATCAACTCGCATGGGTAAAGCCGTAGGTGAAGCTGTTGCAAAACGATTAGGTAAATCTTTATTAGAGTTAGGTGGTAACAATGCGATTATCATTTCTCCATCTGCGGATTTGAAATTAGTGCTTCCAGGGGTCGTATTTGGCGCTGTTGGTACAAGTGGACAAAGATGTACTTCTACTAGAAGATTAATTGTACACGATTCAATTTATGAAAATGTAAAATCAATTCTAGTAAATGCATACAAGCAAATTAAAATCGGAAATCCTTTGGATGAAAATTTCCATATGGGACCATTAATTGATAAAGATGCTGTAAACACTTATTTAAGTGCAATCGAAAAAGTGAAAGCTGAAGGTGGTAAACTTTTAGTCGAAGGAAAAGTTTTGACTGGAGAAGGTTACGAATCGGGATGTTACGTAAGTCCTTCAATTGCTGAAGTTGAAAATTCTTTTGAAATTGTTCAAGATGAAACATTCGCTCCTTTATTATATATCATAAAGTATTCAGGAGACTTAACTAATGCAATTGCATTGCAAAATGGTGTAAAACAAGGATTATCTTCCTCAATTTTTACCAATAATTTAAGAGAAGCAGAATTGTTTTTATCACATGCCGGTTCAGATTGTGGAATTGCAAATGTAAATATTGGAACATCAGGAGCCGAAATTGGTGGTGCTTTTGGTGGTGAAAAAGAAACAGGTGGTGGCCGTGAGTCGGGTTCTGATGCTTGGAAAGTATATATGAGAAGACAAACTAACACTATAAATTATTCAGCTGAATTACCGTTGGCACAAGGAATTAAATTCGATTTCTAAGCCACATAATTAATATAAATAGTAAAGGCTGCTTTTATTCAAAGCAGCCTTATTTTTTTGTGTTATTTTTGTAAGCAATGAAAGTTTTAGCCATTATACCAGCCCGATACAATTCGAGTCGTTTTCCAGGAAAGCCATTGATTGATATTAAGGGAAAATCAATGATTCAAAGAGTGTATGAACAAGTTTCACTTTCTGACATGGTACAAAAAGTGGTAGTTGCCACTGACGACCAAAGAATATTTGATGCGGTTACCGCTTTTGGTGGGGCCGTAATGATGACCGCCGACTCTCATGAAAGTGGCACTGAACGTTGTGGTGAAGTTATTTTAAAACATACTGGGTATGATGTTGTAATTAACATTCAAGGAGATGAACCACTGGTACAGCCGCAACAAATTGAACAAGTATTAAGTTTATTCAATGACCCATTAGTAAATATTGGCACATTAGTCAAGGCTTTCGATCAAACCTCAGAATTGCTGAACCCTAACCGTGTTAAAGTAGTTTTAGATCAATTTAAAAATGCCATCTATTTTAGTAGAAGTCCAATTCCCTATTTAACAAATGTGCCGCAAGAAAAGTGGGTAACTACAATTAAGTACTGGAAACATATTGGAATTTATGCATGGAGAAATGAAACCCTTCAAAACATTTTAAAATTACCCCCTTGTCAACTTGAAAAACAAGAATCCTTGGAACAATTGCGTTGGTTAAACGCAGCATTGAAAATTCGTACTGCAGCAACAGATATCGAAACACCGAATATTGACACCCCAGAAGACTTGCAAAAAGTCTTGGATAAATTGTCTTAAAGTCAATATTGTTTAATATATTTGCATAAATCTTAAACAAAATGCGTTTACTTATTGTTGTCATTTCTCTAATTTGCTTTCAATCAACCATGTGGAGTCAGCAAAATGGCGTTATCAAGGGACAAGTTTTTAACAGTATGAGCAATGAACCAATTCCATTTGCCAAACTTATTTTAATAGACACTGAAATTGGTGGCGTTTCCAATTTAGATGGAGAATTTGAAATTAAAAATATCCCACCAGGATTCTACAACCTAAGCGTTTCATACATTGGCTTTCGATCAAGGATTATACAAGAAATCAATGTTACTTCTGTTAAACCAATTGTACTAGAAATTAGCTTAGAAGAAAGTAGTGATAGTTTAAATGAAGTGGAAGTACGAGCCTCACCTTTTGCTGAAAATAAGGAAAGTCCTATTAGTTTAATAAATATCAGTGCGGAAGAAATAATGCGTAATCCAGGTGGAAATCGCGATATTTCAAAAGTATTACAATCTTTTCCAGGTGTTGGGGCAACAGCTGCATTTAGAAATGACATATTAGTAAGAGGTGGTGCACCAAGTGAAAACAGGTTTTATTTAGATGGTATTGAAGTACCAAATATCAATCACTTTGCCACACAAGGATCTTCCGGTGGACCCGTTGGCTTGATTAATGTGAATTTTATTAGGGGGGTAGAATTTTATTCAAGTGCTTTTCCAACCAATAATGGTAATGCTTTGAGTTCAGTTATCAGTTTTGACCAAAAAGAAGGGAATTATGATAAGTTTAATGGTACTTTGACTGTTGGATCAAGTGATTTGGGTCTAACTTTAGAAGGACCTTTAGGAAAAGGAAAAAAATCGTCTTTCTTGTTTTCAGCCCGAAGATCTTACCTTGAATTTTTATTTAAAGCCCTTGCATTGCCTTTTTTACCTGCATACAACGATTTTCAGTACAAACAAACCTATCGCATCAATGAAAAAAATAAATTGACTTTTATTGGCCTGGGTGCAATTGACCAATTTTCACTCAATGAAGGCGTGAATAATAATGAAACAGACTTGGAAACCATTGAAAGAAATAAATACATTTTGGGCTATCTCCCAATAAGTACACAATGGAATTACACAGTTGGGGCAAAATGGACTAGGTATACTGGTAACGGTTTCCAAAATTTCATTCTCAGTAGAAACATGTTAAATAATCAGTCGGAAAAATATCAGAATAATATTGAAACACCTGCCAATAAAATACTTGATTATACCTCTCAAGAAATGGAAAACAAATTTAGGTATGAACATACTTTTAGTAAGGGAAAATTTAAATTTAAATATGGAGCTGGTTTGGAAACGGCAAAATATAATAATACTTCTTATAACCGTCTTGTAATAAATGGGCTTGTAAAAGAGATTAACCTGAACTCTGAATTAGAGTTTTTAAAATACGGTGTATTTGCACAAACAAGTAGAAATATATTAAATAATCGCTTGTCTTTATCTTTGGGAATTAGAACGGATGCCAACACTTATTCATCCGACATGAGCAATCCACTAGAGCAATTTTCTCCTCGATTTTCTGCTTCTTATTCACTTACTGACAATTGGAAAATTAATGCCAGCATAGGAAGGTATTTTCAATTACCAGCCTATACAGTATTGGGTTATAGAAATGAAGCCAATGAATTAATCAATAAAACAAATGGGGTAAAACACATTCGAGCCGATCACATAGTAGCAGGTTTAGAATTCAGACCTACTGCTTTTAGTAAGATTACCTTCGAAGGCTTTTATAAAATGTATGCCAATTATCCATTTCTATTAAACGACAGTATATCATTGGCTAATTTAGGTGGAGACTTTGGGGTAATTGGAAATGAACCTGTCAATTCAAGCTCAAAAGGTAGAACTTATGGAGTGGAATTATTTGCACAACAAAAATTAAGAAAGCAGTTTTTTGGTATAATTTCTTATACATTTGTTGTATCCGAATTTACAGATGCTAACAATAACTACATCTCATCAGCTTGGGATATCAGGCACATTGCTTCTGTATCAGTGGGAAGAAAATTTAAAAATAATTGGCAAATAGGTATGAAATTTAGATTTTCAGGAGGATCGCCTTATACTCCTTACAATACGACACTTTCTTCACAAATTCCAGTTTGGGATGTAACCCAAAGGGGCATATTAGACTACAGCCAATTAAATTCAAAAAGGTTGAAAGCCAACCATGGATTAGATATAAGAATCGATAAAAAGTGGTACTTCACAAAAACAGCATTGAACTTTTATGTTGATATTCAGAATATATACAATTCAAAAATTGAGCTAGCACCTTACTTTACAGTTGTAAAAGATGAAAATGAAAATCCTATTGTTAATCCTAACATGCCCAATGCATACGAATGGAAATACTTGAATAATGTTTCAGGTACCATTTTACCATCTATTGGTTTAATGTTTGAATTTTAAATTTATGGCGTTTATTCAAGATTATTTTTCAATAAAAGACTTAGAAAATCTTTCGGGCATTAAAGCCCATACTATCAGAATTTGGGAACAACGATACCACTTATTAAAGCCCGTGCGTTCTGAAACCAATATTCGAATTTATCCTTTAAATGAATTAAGAAAATTATTGAATATTTCTGTACTAAAAAATTCAAACTATAAAATATCTAAAATTGCTCAACTTTCTGATGCCGAAATTAATACTGCCCTCGCTTCTTTTCGATTTGATCAAGCACAATTTTTTCAAGTAAAAATTAACGAAATTATCATTGCCATGCTTGAACTCGACAAGTTTAAGTTTAATGAAGTGTATAATGAATGCATTAGGAATTATACTTATAGCAAAATATTTTTATCCCTGTTCATTCCATTGTTCGATAGAATTGGACTCATGTGGCAGTCAAATGTGATACAACCCGCGCATGAATATTTTATCTCTAATTTAGTCCGTCAAAAATTATATGCTACCATTGACCATGAAACGTTTCCATTAGAAAAAAATAATGATGAGCTATTTGTTATTCTATTGCCTTTAAATGAAATTCATGATATTGGTGCGCTATTCATCAATTATCAATTGATTGAAAATCAAAAAAACGTAATTTATTTGGGGCCAAATATCAGTTTGGATTCTTTAAAAGTTCTAAAAGAAATACCTAGAGAAAAAACAACCTATATCGTTCATGGTACCATTTCTCCAACTGAAGAGCAAGTTGCTTCATTTATCAAAAAATTCACACGCATATTACAACCATCTGATCGATTAATATTAGCTGGTAGAAAAGCTAGTTTGATAAAAAAAGCTAAAAATATTCCAGGAAATTTTTATTTTATGGAAAGGTTAGATGAATTAAAAAAGTTCTTGTAAGACCTGTTACAACTTTTTTTAATTAATTTTAATGCTCAAGTTTAAAACTTATGTCAAAAATAAAATTAGCCACTGTCCCTACTAAATCATACGATAGAGAATTAAAAGATAAAATCAAAACTGAGAACCTTGAATTAGTATCTCAAATAATTGACTACCAAAGACGCATGTATGCAGATGGGCGACATAATTTATTAGTTGTTTTTCAAGGAATGGATGCTGCAGGAAAAGATGGCGCCACCCGAAAAGTTTTTAGTGGTGTAAATCCTTTGGGTATCAAAGTACATGCCTATAAAAAACCGACTGATAAGGAATTTGCGCATGATTTTTTATGGAGAGTGCATCAAAATGTTCCCCAACAAGGAATGATACAGGTCTTTAATCGCTCTCATTACGAAGATATTTTAGTGCCTTCTGTAGAAGGTTACTTTTCCGAAGAATATATTGAGAAACGCTACCAACACATCAACGATTTTGAAAAGTTATTAATCGAAGGAAACAACACCACTATTTTAAAATTTTATTTACATACTTCGAAAGAAGAACAGTTAGAAAGATTGACTGAAAGACTTGAAATTCCTGAGAAATATTGGAAACACAATGATGGAGATTGGGAAACGCGCAAAAAATGGGATGAATACAGAAAAGTGTACGAACGTATTTTTGAAAAGTGTGACCAACCAGAATGGCACATTATTCCTTCGGATAGAAACTGGGAAAAAGAAAATCACATTGCCAAAATTGTATTAAAGGCTTTTCAAGATATGGATTTGAAGTATCCTGAATTGGATTCTGAAATGTTTAAGGAGAAAGTAAAGTAAGCTTACTTTACAAACTCAATATTGCGTTTTAATCCTTTAAATTTGGTTCTTTTCACAGCTGAGTGACGAAACACTTCTTTAAACACTTCTTCTGTAAGATCTGTCCATTCAGTATTCGATAAATCGGGGTGCGATTTAAAATCATCTGTTTTTGTCGGACTTGAAAACCTGTTCCATGGACAAACATCTTGGCAAATATCGCAGCCAAAAAACCAGCCTTCCATTTTATTTTTGAACTCCTTTGGAATTACTTCATCTTTAAGTTCAATGGTGAGGTAGGAAATGCATTTTGAACCATCAATGACATTAGAACTTAGAATGGCATCAGTAGGACAAGCATCAATGCATTTCGTACAGGTGCCACAATGATTTGTTGTATTGGCCTGGTCGTAAGTTAAAACCTTGTCTAAAACAATTTCGCCAACAAAAAAGAAACTCCCTTTTTGTTTGCTAATCAACATACCATTTTTGCCTTGCCAACCTAAACCACTTCTTTCAGCCCAAGCCTTATCCAAAACGGGCGCAGAATCGGTAAAAACCCTTGCATTTATTTCTTCTTCAGAATTTTCAATAATAAAAGTCAATAACTGACCTAGTTTTTCTTTAATGACACTGTGGTAGTCCTGTCCGTAAGCATACTTGGAAATTTTTAAAGGGGCATCTGCAAATAAATCTTTTTCGGGATAGTAATTCAACATCACCGAAATAACTGATTTTGCATCATCCACCAACAAACGTGGGTCTAAACGTTTATCAAAGTGATTGGCCATATAAGCCATCTTTCCATTGTAATTCTTGTTGAGCCAATTTTCAAGGATAGGCGCTTCATTTTCTAAAAAAGTAGCTTCAGATATACCACAGGACATGAAGCCAAGTGCTATTGCTTTTTCTTTTATTTGTTTAGAAAATAAGCTGCTATTTTGCATTTAACGATCAACTTTAAAAATTGAATTAAATTTCACCAAACAATCCAGATTGAAAATTTCCAAGGTGCCTACCTAAATGTCGGTAAGCTAATTCTGTTGCTTTTCTTCCTCTCGGAGTTCGCATGATATAACCTTCTTGAATTAAAAAGGGTTCATATACTTCTTCTATGGTTCCAGCATTTTCTCCAACTGCTGTTGCAATGGTCGTTAATCCAACTGGTCCTCCTGCAAATTTATCAATGATGGTGGTTAATATTTTATTATCCATTTCATCCAAACCGTTTTCATCTACATTCAAAGCTTCCAACGAAAATTTAACAATGGGCATGTCAATGTTTCCATTGCCTTTAATTTGAGCAAAATCTCTGACCCTTCTTAACAATGCATTCGCAATTCTTGGTGTTCCCCTACTTCTACCAGCAATTTCATAAGCTGCATCTTCGTCAATGGGCACCACTAAAATATTGGAAGCACGTGAGACAATCTTAGAAAGGGTTTTTGTGTTATAATACTCCAATCTGCTGTTAATTCCAAAACGAGCCCTTAAAGGAGCCGTTAATAGTCCTGAACGCGTTGTTGCGCCCACCAAAGTGAATGGGTTTAATGCAATTTGGACCGTCCTCGCACTTGGCCCAGTATCAATCATGATATCAATCATAAAGTCCTCCATAGCCGAATACAAATATTCTTCTATCACAGGAGAAAGTCGGTGAATTTCATCAATGAACAACACATCACCTTCTTCTAAATTGGTCAATAATCCAGCCAAATCACCTGGTTTATCTAAAACTGGACCTGAGGTAATTTTAATGCCTACTCCCAACTCATTTGCTATAATATTGGCCAAGGTGGTTTTACCTAGTCCTGGAGGACCATGCAACAATACATGGTCTAAAGGTTCATTTCTTTGTTTAGCTGCTTCGACAAAAACGGATAAATTTTCCAAGACTTTTTTTTGGCCAGCAAAGTCAATAAATGACTTGGGCCTTAGAACTTGGTCTAATTCAACATCTTTGGATTGCTCCTCTTCTTCTCTATAATCAAATGATTCCAATGTGCTTGTATTTGGTATAAAAGTAGTTAATATTTTATAGAATTGAGTAGCATAAAAAGGATTAGTCTCAAAGAGCATATTTACTAAGAATCAAAAAAGCCCTGACGATAAATGTCAAGGCTTTACAATAATATATTTTATGTTGGTTAGTGATCTTCTTCACCTTCTTTCAAAGGAACAGTCTGAGGAATAAAATCATCATCAGCGCCTGGCTTAGAATAATCGTATGGCCATCTGTGAACGGTAGGTAATTCTCCTGGCCAGTTTCCATGAATGTGTTCCACTGGTGTAGTCCACTCTAATGTATTGGATTTCCAAGGGTTTTGAACCGCTTTTTGTCCTTTTTTAATACTGTAGAAGAAATTAAATATAAAAATAATTTGTCCGATTGCACCGATAATAGCAAAGATAGAAATCACCACATTTAAGTCTAAAATCATATCACCTTGTACATTGTCAAACTCTTGATACACACTGTAATCATAATATCTACGTGGCGCACCACCGATTCCTACAAAGTGCATTGGTAAGAATACCCCATATGCACAAATAATCGTTACCCAAAAGTGGATGAAACCTAATTTTGTATTCATCATGGTACCGTACATTTTAGGATACCAGTGGTAAATACCAGCAAACATTCCTAAAATAGCAGATAAGCCCATTACTACGTGGAAGTGAGCAACCACAAACATGGTGTCGTGAACTTGGATATCAAGTGCTGAATCGGCTAATATAATCCCTGTTACACCACCAGTAATAAATGCTGAAACCAATCCAATAGAGAACAACATGGCTGGCGTGAATCTTAAGTTACCTTTCCATAAAGTTGTAATGTAGTTAAACACTTTTACCGCAGAAGGAATAGCAATTAATAAAGTAGTAAATACAAATACACCACCCAAGAATGGATTCATACCTGTAATAAACATGTGATGCCCCCAAACAATAAATGATAAAAATGCAATCGCAAGAATAGAACCAATCATGGCACGGTATCCGAAAATTGGTTTTCTAGCATTTGTAGAAATAATCTCAGAAGTTAAACCCAATGCTGGCAATAGAATAATGTATACTTCAGGGTGACCTAAGAACCAGAACAAGTGCTCATATAAAATTGGAGAACCACCAGACTGTTCCATCATTTCACCACCAATAATAACATCAGAGATATAAAATGAAGTACCCAAAGTTCTATCCATAATCATTAACACAACTGCTGATACTAAAACTGGGAAAGAAAGCACACCAATAATGGCAGTAACAAAGAATGCCCAGATTGTCAAAGGCAAACGTGTCATTTTCATTCCTTTTGTTCTTAAGTTTAATACCGTTACAATATAATTTAAAGAACCAATTAAAGAAGATGCCACAAAAATGGTCATTGAAATTAACCACATGGTCATCCCATTTCCAGATCCAGGAATCGCTTTTTCAAAAACAGATAAAGGAGGATAAATTGTCCAACCAGCAGATGCAGGTCCTGTTTCTAAAAACAAACTATAAACCATCAACAATGAAGACAATAAGAATAACCAATAAGAAAGCATGTTCAAGAAGCCAGAAGCCATATCTCTTGCTCCAATCTGAAAAGGAATCAGTATATTACTAAACGTACCGGAAAGTCCACCTGTTAATACAAAGAATACCATGATGGTACCGTGAATGGTAACAAGTCCTAGGTACATTCCCCGGTTCAAGACTCCCTCAGGTGCCCAAGTATCGCCTAAAAAAGTATTTAAAAAGCTACTGCTTTCTCCTGGCCAACCTAATTGAATTCTAAATAAAACAGATAAGAAAACACCAATAATCGACATAAATATTGCCGTTACTAGAAATTGTTTTCCAATCATTTTATGATCTTGACTAAATATAAATTTAGTTATAAAGCTTTCTTTATGATGTGCATGAGCTGTTGCTGACATATCTATAATTCTTTAGTTATTTTAATAATTAGTTTTTTACTATGACTGGTTTTGTGTTTTCTGCTACCCAAGCATCAAATTCTTCTTGTGTTTCATCAACCACAACAATCATTTTCATATTTGAGTGAGACTCCCCACAAATTTTATTACACATTAACACGTAATTAAAATCCTGATTCCCTCTAATTTCACGCATTTCGGCAGTAGAGATTGTTGGTTTGAACTTAAATTTTGTACGCATACCAGGTACACAGTTCATCTGTGCTCTAAAGTGAGGGAAATAAGCGGAGTGCAATACATCTTTTGATCTAAAGATGAATTGATACTCTTGACCTTTAATTAAATGTAATTCAATTTGAGATAAAATATCATCATCCGCTACGGTCAAATCCGAATTTGAATAATGTTCCTTCATTTTCTCAATACGCTCTCTTAAACGAATGTATTTTTCCATTCTTGATTGCATTTCATAAACTTCTTCTACTGCATAAACATCAGTTCCAGCAGAATCGGCTTTTAATGACATATCTAAATCATTAATTGAATTACTCATATTTAACAAAGCAGCATCAATTGATTCTGGTGTTGCCACTCCTAAAGGGTTTTCAGCAGAAATTAATTTATAATCTGCGAACCCTAGTTTATTATCTGCGCCTGAATAGCGCACTAACCAATTAAATTGTTGACCATATACTTCAACTATTTGTGCATCTTCAGAAGGTTTTCCAGTTACATTATTCCATGTTCTTAATCCTAAAATAATGATAATCGTTAAAACTATCGCTGGTACAATCGTCCAAATTAACTCCAATCGAGTATCGTGAGGGAAATAATATGCTTTTCTATTACTATTACCTCTGTATTTAAAAGCAAATACAAACAACAAAGCATTTGTTAAAAAGAATACTCCCAATACAATAATCCAGTTAATATTAAACAGTTTATCGATATCAACTCCATGTTCAGATGCAGCTTGTGGCAACATACCATTTCCGTATTTTACCAAAAAATAAACTGTAAAACCGAGGAAGAAAAACATGAATAACAATAACAAAATTCCATTGAAATTGTTATCAGCATCACTGATATCTTCTTCTCTTTTATTACGCAATTTTTTTGCTATACCTGACACTCTCAATAATTGAGCTACAGTGACGAAAGCGAGAATTATTACTATCCAAATGATTAACATAATCTATCTTTTAATTTTTTCTATTATTAATTTATATATCGTGGTGTTTACTTTCATCTAAATAAGGATGATTTTTTGGCATCAATGGTGCTTTTGTCAAGGTATTTAATACCCAATACACAAACCCACTTGCAAATACTAAAAACAATCCCAATTCAATGATTCCGATTTTTCCATGTTCACCCATTACACCAGGTGTAACTAACATATAAACATCTGTCCAGTGTCCAGCGATAATGATTAAACATACAACGATTAAAACACCAGCGTGTCGTTTTGCTTCACGTGACATTAAAATTAGCATTGGAATAGAAAAATTAATGATGAACATACCCCAGAAAATAGCTTTGTAATTCTCAAATCTAAACAGGTAATAAATTACTTCTTCTCCAATATTTGCGTACCAATACAACATGAATTGTGAGAAAAACAAATATGACCATAAAAAACTTAAAGCAAAAACCCATTTACCCACATCATGAATATGGCTATCGTTCACTTTTTCTAAGTGTCCTTTACCTTTTAAATAAATAATCAATAACATGGTACAAACCATTGCTGTTAACCACATTCCTGAAAATACGTACCAGCCATATAAAGTCGAGAACCAGTGTGCATCAATCGACATCACCCAGTGCCATGTAAAAGTAGAACTCGTATAACCGAATAATACTAAAAACAAAGCAGCTTTTGCAAAGTTTTTAAAGTGCAATTTTGTTCCACCTTCCAAGTCTTCTTGCAAACTTCTTTTTCTAAATCCTCTATAAAACAATAAATAGATTGCAAAATATACGATTGTCGCTCCCCAGAAAAAAGTTTTGTTTAAGAAAGCTGATTTTCCTTGTAAAATTGCATCATTTTCAACCATGTGATGATCCATCCATTCGTAAACATGACCAACATGATGACCGTGATCGTTTACTGTGTATCCACCATCTGTAAATGTTAAGTATGCAAATACTAAACTAACAGTAATGGCACCTATAATCACATAAGATGACACCCCTTCTAATACCCTTTTAATAGCAACTGACCAACCAGTTTCTGTGGCATATTGTAATGCTAAGAAGAATAAGGCTCCTAACGAAATGAATAGAAAGAATAAACTATCAATTAAAAAATTTGAAATTACTCTTGACTTTAGATATTCTGGTTCATTGTTGGTAAATACACCAACTAAAAACAATATCAAGCCTACTACCGCAACGGTAATTATTGACTTTTTAGCTTTTCCTGAAATTTGAAACTCCATGTTTTTTTTGTATTAAAACTTGTATTAATATAATCTAAATTCTACTCTTCTATTCGCTAATCTACCCGCTTCGGTATCGTTAGATACTTTAGGTTTAGATTGACCGTATCCAACAGGATTAATTCTTTTTGAATCAATTCCTTTACCAACTAAATAGTCTCTTACTGCCTTTGCTCTTGCTAAAGACAAGGCTTGATTATTCCCTGCATTTCCAACATTATCAGTATGCCCATTTAAAATCAAGGTAGTAGTAGAATCTTCTTGCATCAAACCACTAATTGCATTTAAAGAATTAAAAGAGCTAGGGTTAATTGTTGTTGAACCTGTGGTAAACATTAATCCTCGAATTGCTCCTTCAAGAATATTTGCAACCGCATCACTTACAGGTGGACAACCATGATTATCAACTGTACCTGCTACTGTCGGACATTCATCAACATTATCCATTACTTTATCTCCATCCGTATCCGTATGGGCATCAAATAATAACTCTGCCTCCACTTCTTTTGTCTTACCTTGTAACAATTCTACATGGTGAACTACTTTCCATCTCTCTTCTTTCGATAATTGAGATGCATGAGCCCCCATTAAGCCTTTTCCATAAGTAATAGAAAAGAATATTTTACCAGCAGATAAATCTTTTAAAGCAGCATTGTAGGCAGGTGGTGGCGGAAACCCTCCGTTTGTCACTACTGTACCTTGTCCATCTCCTTTTTCACCATGACAGTGAATACAGAAATTTTGATAGATAACTTTCGCTTCTTTTTTAGTTTTCTCAGTATAAGGAATAGGGTTTATATCAGCATCTGAAGCTGCATAACCATTGCTATCAACTGGCATTCCGTACAAACCGTGTGATTTATCAAAACCAACTGGTGCACCATGCTCATATGGCAAATCATTCATGCTATTTCCAGAAGTTGGAATAGTTCCTGCAGGTGCCAAACCAGGTTTGTATGCTGCAACTAAATCCAAATTATATTTACCTAAAATTTGACCATAATCAACATAAGTTTCTACAGCTGGTGAACGATACATGTCAGGCATATATTCCAAGCCTTGAGAGTTGGAATCTCCAACACATGAACTGATGGTACCACCCAATGCAAGGATACTTAATGTTAATATGTTTATTGTCTTAAACTTTCTGTTCATGATCAACTTATTTAATAATTTTATATTCTTTCTCTTCGATTTCAACAATAGGTGTGCGCTTTAATTTAGCGTGTAAATCTTCTGAAGAAAAATTCGCGTTTTCTGATAACCTAATCTCCATTACAAATCTATCATCTGTTGTTCTAGGGTGTGGATTATCAGCTGGCATTCCTGGTAAAGTCTTATTTCTTAATAAATAAGTTATTGCCATTCCGTGTGCTGCAAAAAGCACGGTGAACTCAAATGAAATTGGAATAAAGGAAGGTAAATTTTCTAATAAGGAAAAATTTGGTTTTCCACCAATATTCATTGGCCAATCTACAATCATAAAATAACGCATTCCAAGTAAGGCCAACATTAAACCAGTTAATCCAAACATAAACGCTACAATACCCATTCTTGTATGCTTTACACCAATAATAGGGTCAATTCCATGAATTGGAAATGGTGAAAATACTTCTGAAATATGAATCCCATCCGCAACCAATGCTTTTGCAGCATCTTTGATTACATCATCATCATCATACATTGCATATATTACTCTATCTGCCATGTTCTATTTATTTAGTCTTGTTCATTAATTCTTTAGCTTGAGCAGCCCAATCATCCCTTTCCGCTCTTCCTGGGAATGTTCCAGTAATTGAATCCAATAAATCGTATTCAGCTTTGGTCATTTTACTTACTTGTTCAAATGAATAAACGCCAATACTATTCAATGTTTTTTCCAATACTGGGCCTACACCTGATATTAATTTTAAATCATCTTTTTTATCCGCTGAACCAGTTCCAATTTTATCAATCAAAGTATTGATACTTTCTGATTTGTCAGCTTCTGGTGCTATTGCAGTTGTTTCTGATATTACTTCAGCTTTAACAGATTTAGAATGGCTTGCATGAATTTCAGCTGAACCGTTTTTGTATGATTCTCCTGAAGACTTTAAAATTGTTTTAACTTCAGATATAGCCAATACAGGGAAATACCTTGCGTACAATAAATAGAATACTAAGAACAGTCCAATTGTACCGATATAAATTCCTATGTCAACCCAAGTTGGATAGAACATACTCCAAGATGATGGTAAATAATCTTGATGAATTGAAGTTACAATAATTACAAAACGTTCAAACCACATTCCAATATTTACAATAATTGAGATAAAGAAAGTGAACAATAAACTTCTTCTTAATTTTTTAAACCACATTAATTGCGGAGAAATTACGTTACATGTCATCATAGATGCATAAGCCCACCAATACGGACCTGTTGCTCTGTTTAAAAAGGCATATGCTTCGTACTCAACACCTGAATACCATGACATGAATAACTCTGTTAAATAAGCAACCCCTACCATTGAACCAGTAACCATAATTACAATGTTCATGTATTCAACGTGCTTGGTATGAATGTAAGCTTCTAACTTCATTCCTTTTCTTAAAATCAACAACAGTGTTTGTACCATTGCAAATCCAGAAAATACCGCCCCAGCAACGAAGTAAGGAGGGAAAATAGTTGTGTGCCAACCAGGTATTACCGAAGTGGCAAAATCAAAAGATACAATAGAGTGTACCGAAAATACTAAAGGTGTTGCCAATCCTGCTAAAACCAATGAAACAATTTCAAAACGGTTCCAATGTTTAGCCCTACCTGACCAACCAAAAGACAATACACTGTATACTTTTTTAGCTACTGGAGACTTTGCTCTATCTCTAATCGTTGCAAAATCAGGTAGTAAACCAATATACCAAAATACCAATGATACCGATAAATACGTTGAAATGGCGAATACATCCCATAAAAGTGGAGAGTTAAAGTTCACCCATAAAGAACCAAATTGATTTGGAATTGGTAATACCCAATATCCTACCCATAAACGTCCCATGTGTATCAGCGGGAATAAACCTGCCATGAATACCGCAAAGATTGTCATTGCTTCTGCTGAACGGTTGATGGCCATACGCCATTTTTGACGGAATAAAAGCAGTACTGCCGAAATTAATGTTCCAGCATGACCAATACCAACCCACCAAACGAAGTTAGTAATATCCCATGCCCATTCGACAGTTTTATTTAATCCCCAAGTACCAATACCGGTTCCTAATAAATAAAGTATACACCCAACACCATATAGGCCAATTATAAGGGCAATTCCGAACATAATATACCAAGCCTTTGGGGCTTTGCCTTCGATAGAACGACATACGTCCTCTGTAATATCGTGGTACGTTTTATGTCCAAGTATTAAAGGTTCTCTTATTGCTGATTCTTTATGCATTATCCTTTGTTTATATTATTCTCTAATTAATATTAATGGTGTGCACTTTCTTCATGTGCAGCATCTTCTCCATGCTTTGCTTCAGTTTCATGCGACTCTGCTGCATGTCCTCCGTGGTGTCCAGTTTGTAAAGCAGCCAAAGAAGCGTTGTCCTCGTTTCTTACTTTTACTTTGAACCAAACATTTGGTTTTACACCTATTTCTTCTAGGGCTTGATAAGCTCTTGAATCTTCAGTACTTTTTCTAATTTCTGAATTCACATCATTCCAATCACCAAAATGAATGGCGTTTGCTGGACAAGCATCTGCACAAGCAGTCTTGATTTCACCATCTATTACCGGACGGTCTTCTTTTTTAGCTTTTAATTTTCCAGTTTGAATTTCTTGAACACAGAATGAACATTTTTCCATCACCCCTCTTGTTCTTACAACTACATCAGGATTTAATACCATTCTTCCTAAATCATCAGAAGCAGGATTTACTTCGGTAAACTTTCTGTAAGATGGATAATCAAACCAGTTAAAACGACGTACTTTATAAGGACAGTTATTGCCACAATATCTTGTTCCAATACATCTGTTATATGCCATCATGTTTAAACCTTCATTCGAGTGTGTTGTTGCCGCTACAGGACAAACAGTTTCACAAGGTGCGTGGTTACAGTGGTGACACATCATTGGCATATGAATTACTGAGGGTGCATCCGCTGGTTCTTGTAAACCACCAAAACCTTCAGTTTTATAGCCTTCTCCTTTTGTTCCAATAGCTGGTTCAATGTCAGATGCGTAATAACGATCCAGTCTTAACCAATGCATTTCTCTTCCTCTTCTCACTTCATCTTTCCCAACAACAGGTACGTTGTTTTCAGATTGACAAGCAATTAAACAAGTTCCACATCCATTACAAGCATTTAAATCGATTGACATACCCCATCTATGTCCTACATTTTCTACAGGATGTTCATCCCATAAATTAAATTCAGACACTGGTTTCTCGTCATGATTCCAACCACTGTGTAATACATGTTTATGATTATATGCCGAAGCATCTTTAGACTTATAAGTAGATAAAGTAGTTTCTTTTACAATTGAATTACGCCCCATCACGGTACTATGTGTTTGGGTACATGCTAAATTGTAAACTTTTTCTGTTTTTTCAATTTTAGCATTCAATACTGTAAAACTTGCATTCAATAAAGGAAATACATTCACACCAATGGCTTGTTTACCTCCGTTATTTCCTGGTAAAAATTTACCGTATTCTCCAGTTTGGTATGCTGACTTTCCAATCACCTCTCCGTTTGCTCCTCTTCCATATCCCAATGCAATCCCTACCGTTCCATGTGCTTGACCTGGTTGAGGGAAAACTGGCAATTCAAATACTTGATCACCAACCGTTACTTTTGCAACAGTTGAAGGACTTTCTTGTCCTAAATCAATACTATAACCTTCCTTTACCATGTCTTCTGGTGACATAGTCAAGTAGTTGTCCCAAGTAACTTTTGAAACTGAATCAGGCATTTCTTGCAACCAAGGGTTGTTGGCCATAGCTCCATTACCGATTGATGATTTTTCATACAAGGTAATTTCCCAATTTCCACCCTTTACTGCTGCGATAGATTTTGCTGCTTTATTAATGTTTCCAGCAAAGTCAACTTGTTCAGCCGGCATTGGTTCAACATTTGCAACACTTTTGTGTACTGCATCATTCCACCATGTATCAAAAGTGGCAAATCCACTGCTTGGATTGTACCCGTATTGTTTCCAAATAGATTGAATGAAATCGTAATAATTTTTACTATCTCTTCCTTTATGACTTGCCATTCCTGCCCAAATCATTAATGATTCTGCAGCTGGACGTGTGTCAAATAATGGACGAATAGTTGGCTGTGCCAATGTATAGGTATTTGCTTTTGGATTAAAATCGTTCCATGATTCTAAATCATGACTTTGTGCAGCTAAATAATCACACAAACTTGCTGTTTCATCAACATATTGTGTAATGGCAACTGTAACGGCCACTTTTTCTAATCCAGTTTTAAATGCAGCTGAATCAGCATAAGAATACATAGGGTTGGTATTCCACATGATAATGGCATCTACCTTACCTGCATTCATATCTTTTACTAAACTCACCATTTTATCATCTTCTGAATTGAATAAATTCACCCCATTGATAAGGTTGATAGTAGAAGAATAGTTATTTAATTTAGCATTGATTGCATTGACAACAGTTTGAAAAGATTCATCTGCTGAACCAGCAACTAATAAACTTTGACCTTTATTCGCTTTTAAAGCTTTGGCCGCAGCTCTTACTTTTTTTAGTAGTCCTTCTGATAATACTGTCGTGTCAACTCCTGTTAATGGTGCGCCTACAATTTCTTTATGTAAAATTGATAAAACTGCGCCATGATGAGAAGGTTTTGCAACGCCTCTAACATCAGCATTTGAACCAGTTAAAGACATATTTGCTTCAAAATGGAAGTGCTTGTTCATCCATTCTCCATCAGGATTTCTTTTAGCGGCGTATTGTCCAGCATATTCATTGGACATTAACCATGAATTTAAGAAATCAGCTGCAATACTTACTATTATTTTAGCCTTAGAAAAATCGTAATCTGGAATTACCGCTTTTCCGAAAGAAGCTTCGTTCGCTTTTCTTATTCCTTGATAAGAAACAGCGTCATATTGTACATGGGAAACATTACTCTCAGTCAATCCAGCTTCAGTACTGCCGCCTCCATAGGTTGCTTTAAAATTTTCAATAATTGCTTTTGTTGATGGACTAATTTCAGTCCCTGACAACAATACAATCTTTCCATTCTTTTCTGAAATTCCTTTTAATTTCGATTTAAGATTTGCATCCATCACTGTCCAATCTACTTTTTGATTGTTTGCTGATGGACTTTGTAAACGCTCACCGTTATATAATGATAAAACTGAAGCCACAACGCGTGGGTTAGCTGTATTACTATTCGTTGCTAAGTGTTTATTTCCTTTAATAAAAATCGGACGACCTTCTCTTGTTTTCACCAATATATTAGCGAATGTTGAACCGTCGTAATATGATGAAGCATACCAATTTGGCATACCTGGAGTTATTTCTTCAGGTTTTACAACATAAGGTACTGCTTTTATAACAGGCGACTCACACGCTGCTAATGTTGCTGCTGCAACACTAAATCCTAAAAACTTTAAGAAATCTCTTCTTCCCGTTGAGCTCTCTTCCAATTTCTCATCAGATAAGAATTCATTTACACTCAACTCTTCTGGAAATTCATTTTTTGATCTTTCCAAAAATTCTGGTGTTTCATGAAACTCTTCGAGACCTTTCCAATATTTTTTATTTGTTCCCATATTCTATTAGCCTAAATTCAGAATTAATAATGACATTTTGCACATTCCCAACCACCAAGTTCCGCAACTGTAACCTTGCCATCTTCTTTATATTTTTGATAGGTTTCCTTGTCTGTTAATAAACGTTCGTGTATTTCGTTATAATATGACCCCTTAGCAGCAGACTTGATGTCAATTTCTTTTTTACCATGACATTCAATACACCATCCCATTGTTAAAGTTGGGCGGGTAAATTTAATTTTATTCTCTTCTATTGCATTCAAATCCTCTGTTGTCATCACTCTTGCAACAGTTTCTTTAGTCATATCACCGTGACATTGTTTACAATCTAAACCACCAACTTTTACGTGTTGAGAGTGATTAAAATAAACGTGATCAGGTAAATTGTGAACTTTGGTCCATCTGATTGGCTCAGTTTCCCCACTATACTCTAAGGTATTTGGATCAAAACCAGCAGCATCATAAATTTTTTGGATTTCAGTAGTTCCATAAACTTTACCTTCTGAAACTCCTTTGTGGCAATTCATACAAACATTTACAGTAGGAATTCCAGCAGTTTTTGATTTTTCAACAGAGTTGTGACAATATTTACAGTCAATACCTAAAGTACCTGCATGTAATTCATGTGAATATTTAATTGGTTGTTCTGGTTGATAATTTTCGAAAACGCCAAGTTGGTTTAGTCCGTTAAATCCTAAAGTTAAACTTCCAATCAATAAAACAAATCCGAAAAAGAACACCATGTTAAAGTTTTTCCACAACCATCTTCTAGTTGATTGAAAAAATGTTTCATCAGCTGCCATTGGTTTTCCATCTTGATCTAAACTAGCATTGTTTAATTCACGACTAACTCCACCAACTGCGAAAATCACGACTAATAATAAGGCAGCAATTACCCACCAATACCAGTTTGATGACTCAGTTTCGGTTACTGCCACCATTTCTGGTACAGGACCGCCTGCATTGTTATCAACTTTACTTGCCCCACCTGTTGCAACATAAGCAATCAGGTTATCAATATCTTCGTCAGAAACCGCTTGAGCCGTCATCACAGAACCATTGTAATCTGCAATTAACCCTTTTGCATATGAATCTCCAGAAGACTTTGCATATTCTTGTGAATTTTTAATCCACGCATACATGTTTTCAATTGAAGAGTTTTCTTCCCATCTTGCGGTCATACCGCTAAGCGCTGGCCCTACTAACTTTTTGTCAATTTTGTGACAAGCAGCACAGTTGGCTTTGAACACTTTCTCTCCCTTTTCTACATCCTGTGCAAAACTGGAATTTCCGACAAAGAACAAGAATGAAGTTAAGATAAATAACGATCTTAACTTGTTGATTTTTAGATTATTCGATAATTTCATTGGCGAAATATTAATACTTTTTAAACTCATAATTTCTCCCTAAGTGCCCACAAAATTATAACAATAGCTATCTTATTCTAATAAATGGAATGTTTTTTGACCTCTTGATTCCTAATTTAGAATCCTTCTAAATAAATACGAATTAAGAATTATTAGCAAAATAATAAATTGCCTAGAATATTGAGTGAATATATTGTATGGCACTGTTCGTGATATAAAGTAAAAATTAATACATTTGTTAAAAATGCTTACATGAAAACTATCTTGAATCTTTTGATTTTATTAATGAGTATCACTGCTTATAGCCAAGACTCTACCTTAAGTTTTAAATTTTTTAATAAAAAAATTGTGAAAGACAGTATTGGAACTTTAGACTTTAATACGGAAGAAAAGGGAACTGTTGAAGTTCATCAGCCAAATGAATTAAAAGAAATCACTGAATTTGTTGGAAAAAATAAAGAAAATCTAGAACAAGTTAGAATGGAAGGCTACCGCATTCAAATTTACTTTAATGAAAATAAATCAATCGCCCTTGGACAAAAAGCCAACTTTTTAGCAAAATATGGCGAACACAAAGCTTATTTAGATTATATGGCTCCAAATTACAGAGTGAGAGTCGGTAATTTTAAAACTAAATTAGAAGCAGAAAAATTAAAACAAGAATTATTGTCTGCTTATCCTACTTGTATTGTGCTTCCAGACAACATTGAGTTGCCGAGTTTGGAGGAAATCGAAAAGTAGACAACCATTTCGCATCAAATCCCGTCTAAAGAGACAGGATTATATATATAATAATGAATTTGAAATGCACCACCTTGATATTCTTTATGATGGTGGCTTTAGGCGTGTTGGGACAACCCTCAATATGGATGAAGCCAAATAAAGGTCAATGGCATGAAAATGTTTCCTATAAAATTGGGATTCCAGGTGGTGATTTGTTTTTAGAGAAAAGTGGTTTTACCTATCAGTTTCATAACGGTGGTGATTTTATACATGGTCACAACCACAAGGAATCAAACGAACAACATGCAGATGAAAAATTTAAATCGCATGTAATCAAAACATCCTTTTTAGGTGCCAACCCCACTCCAAAATTTCAAGAAAGTATTCCTTCAAGTCACGTAGAAAATTATATCATAGGAAACGACCCCAATAAATGGGTCAGTAATTTAACCTTATATAATTCGGTGCAATATCAAGCATTATATGATGGTATTGACATGCACATTTATGAAAAAAATCAAACTTTGAAATATGATTTTATTATTGCGCCAGGTGCAGATTTACAAAAGCTGCAAATAAAGTACGAAGGACAAGATGCCTTAAAGATTGAAAATGGACAATTAAATATTCATACCATATTTGGCGTTTTTTCTGAAAGTCAACCCATAGCATATCAAATTATTAATGGGGAAAAAGAATTTGTTGTTTGTAAATACACCTTAAACAATAACATTGTCAGTTTTGAATTCCCTGAAGGCTATCAAACTTCAGATACCCTGATCATTGACCCTGTACTATTATTTTCAACTTTTACAGGTTCAACTTCTGATAACTGGGGCATGACTGCTTGTCCGGATGTAAATGATAAATTAATTGCTGCAGGAATTGTTTTTGGTTCAGGTTATCCGATTTCAGCTGGCGCATTTAGTACTAGTTTTAATGGTGGTCAAGTAGATATTGGTTTAACCAAGTTTAATCCTACAGGAACTGGAATCGAATTTTCGACTTATATTGGCGGGGGTGGTGCTGAAACTCCTCACAGTTTAATTGTGAATGATGCCAATCAAATATTTTTAATGGGTGCTACTTCATCAGCTAATTTTCCGATTCCATCAACTGGTTATCAAACTATTTTTCAAGGAGGGACTATTGGAACGAATATAGACGGTATTCAGTTTTCAGCCGGAACTGATTTGTATGCCATCAAATTAAACGCGAATGGTACCGCCATTCAAAATGGTACATTTCTAGGTGGTTCAGGAAATGATGGTGTTGTAAATTTATCTGGTGGTGGCTCAAACATTGCCTATAATTATGGTGATCAATTAAGAGGTGAAATTATTGTCGATCAAAATTCAAGTGTCTATATTTCCTCCACAACAAGTTCAAGTAATTTTCCCACCAACAATGGATTCAGTAATAGTTTAAGTGGTTCACAAGATGCCGTTTTTGTTAAACTGAACAATACTTTTTCAAATTTAGTCTATGGCACTTATATTGGTGGCTCTGGACTGGAGTCTGGTAATTCTATTCAAATTGCAAGCAATGGAGATTTATATCTAGTAGGAGGTACAACAAGTAGTAATTTTCCTTTTACTACTGGACAAATCAACCCAAATTATATGGGTGGAATTACAGATGGGTATGTTTTAAGATTACAAGCCCCAAGTTATGCAAACCCAATTGCTACTTATTTAGGAACCAATGAATACGATCAAGCGTATTGTGTTCAATTAGACTTAAACGACAAGGTTTATGTATATGGGCAATCAAAAGGTAATTACCCTGTGACCCCTGGTAAATATGTAAACCCAAACAGTGGTCAGTTTATTCATAAAATGAATGCCGACTTAACCGCAACAGAATGGTCTTCTGTTTTTGGGGGAGGAACTGGAGATGTTGAAATCTCACCTACCGCTTTTTTAGTCAGTGATTGTTACGAAATATACATTGCGGGCTGGGGTGGACTAACTAACTCCAATAATTCAAGTGCAACCAATAGTAGTACCACTGGCTTTCCAACAACAGCTGATGCCTATCAAGATGTAACCAGTGGTAGTAATTTTTATTTGGCCTTGTTTACACCCGACATGCTTTCTTTAAAATATGCCACCTTTATGGGAAATCCAAATTCTACCAACGATCATGTTGATGGCGGTACTTGTCGATTTGATAAAAGTGGGAAAATTTACCACGCAGTTTGTGCCGCTTGTTCTTCAATTGGTACTTTCCCAACTACTCCTGGCGCATATTCAACTGTAAATGGTGCAAATAATTGCAACATGGCTGGCTTTGTATTTGACTTATCAATTATTGAAGCTACGCTTGGTGTTCCATTACCAATAACTTGTTTACCCAATGCAACAGTTTTCACCAATTCAAGTATAAATGGAAATACCTTTATGTGGTACTTTGGTGATGGGGATAGTTCTAGCTTATTCACGCCAACCCATTTATATGCGAACCCTGGTATTTATAATGTAACATTAATTGTATCTGATAGTAATGGTTGCTATACACCAGATACCGCCTATTCCCAAGTAGAAATAATTTTACCGGTATATGATGCTTATGCTTTAGAGGACACCATTTGTCCAGGAACTAGTGTTCAGGTTGTGGCCAGTGGAGGAACAGATTATTTTTGGGGTCCACCATTACTATTCGATAATCCCTATCTGTATAATCCTATTCTAACCATTGATAACGACACCACTATTACGGTTGAAATTAGTAGTGTATGTGGATTGACCATTTTATTGGTAGATGTATGGACATATGATTTGATTGGTGAAGCCGGGCCTGATACCACTATATGCACTGGACAAAGTACCGAAATTTGGGCCACCGGTGGCGGCTCATACCTTTGGAATCCTCCTTTGGGTCTCTCAGATCCAAACATTAGCAATCCAATTGCTTCGCCTACACAAAACAGCAAATACAAGGTGTACATTACGACCCCTGATAATTGTACTTTTGCAGATTCTCTTTATATTTTTATCGACCAAGGGCTTCCGAATCCACAAGTTCAAGCCACTGCAGATATTTGTTTAGGAACTAATATTCAATTAACTGCTAGCGGTGCACTTACATACGAATGGTCACCAAACTACAACATAAATAATACGCAGATTCCAAATCCAATAGTGGCACCGACTGTAGACACTACCTATATTGTTAGTTTCACCAATGCCTGTGGTACCGCTTTGGATCAAGTTAAAGTATATGTGCATAATGTAATTGCAAATACAAGAGCAGACACTTCAGTTTGTCCTGAAGAACCCATTGGTTTATGGGCTACAGGTGGAAAGTTTTATGAATGGACTCCAACCCTGCGCTTAGAAAATCCAGGGGAAGCAAATACCATTGCCAAACCTGTTAAATCTACCTATTATACGGTAACTGTTAGTGATGAGTTTGGTTGTAGCGACACAGCTGGATTTCACGCAAATGTATTCGATCTTCCTAAATTAACAGTTTCAGCAGACGTAGTAGCTGTTGTAGGAGACATCATACCTATTTGGGCAGAAGGTGATGGGGACATTGAATGGTTTCCAAAATCTTTTATTACTTGTGCAATATGTGCCGAAACAGAAGTTTTTCCTCCTCATAACACCAATTATACTGCTGTTTTAACCGACCAAAACGGGTGTAAAGTTCAAGATGATGTACACATTGGATACGATCCTTTAATTTATGTTCCTAATGTTTTTACCCCTGATGGTAACGACTACAACAATACATTTAAAGCGGTTACCCAAAACATTGAAGAATTTGAAATGACCATCTATAACCGTTGGGGTGAAGTGGTGTTTAAGTCGTACAATGTAGATGGAGAATGGGATGGTTATTACAATGGTAGGTTATCCCAAGATGGGGTATATGTTTGGGTGATTGACTACGTTGATTTGAATGGGAAAAAAGAACAGCTTGTCGGGCATGTCTCTATTTTTAAATGATGCTTATAATACTGTTTTAATCTTTTCAATTAAAATATGCATGTTCTTATCAAATGACATGTTGTTGGTAATAATTAAATCTGATTCATTTTCAAAAGGCGACACATAGTTTTTATAAGCTGGTAAAACATGATTATTCCATTGGTAAATGATATCTTCTCTTAAATAATTTCTTTCCTTGACATCTCTTTTTAAACGCCTTTCTAATTGAACTGAAGGATCCACTTTTAAATAAACTTTATAGTCTAGTTTTTCTTTTAAAAATGGGTAATACATCACAAATAATCCTTCTACTAGAATAATGTCTTTCGGCTCGAGTATAACCTTTTCTCGCTCATTGATTGGATTGTTAAAATTATACCTAGAGAATGAAATGGATTGATCTGAAATTAATTTTAAAAAATCGCTTTCCATTCTTTCAACATCTAGACCCGAAGGCAAATCAAAATTAACATGTCCATTTTCATCCAGTGCTTGCTTTTCAATTGGTAAATAATAGTTGTCTAATGAAAAGGTGGTAATTTTATTCGGAAATTCCTTGTACAATAAATCAATCAATGTCGTTTTGCCTACACCACTTCCTCCTGTAATTCCAACAATTAGTTTTTTTGACATTTAATTTTTTTAGTACAGCTTTAGAAATAATCAACTTTTGTACAAAACTAAAAGAATAAATCAAAATTCAATTGTTCCCTTACAGTGAATTAAATATCTTCAATGAGAATAAAGGATTAAAACTTATTCATTTCGCCTGAAATTTAATTAATCTTTCATTTGAAAAATATTAATCAGTACTATTTTGCATCAAATTTCCCTTCATAAAGATGGATTTAACGATTCATTAAAAGGCAAAAATGAAAGCAGAAGGAAGATGTGTAAAACTTTGTTTTAAAAATATAAAACAGAAACTTTTTAAAATAATCGAAAAGTACTATCTTTAGCATACATATTAAACTTAACAACTATGAGTAAAAGAGCGGAATTAATTGAAAAGTACAAAAAAGAAATGACCAAATTGGGTATTAAAAACGTAAATAATGACTTATTTGAAAAAGTAGTGATTGGATGCGGACCTTCTATATATAATGCAGATTCATCTACTGTTTCAGGATCTGATGCAAAAGAATTGGCTACAGTAAAAAATAATTTCTTAATCAAGAAGTTAGGTTTGAAAGATGGTCCAACTTTAGACAGCGCTATTGAAGACGTAATAAATGAAATGGGAAAATCAAATAAAAATAAATACAGAGCAATTTTCTATTATTTATTAGTAGAAAAATTTAACAAAGCTGGGGTTTATAAATAAATTGAAATACTTTAAACAAGAAAGGGGTAAATAATAATTTACCCCTTTTTTTATGCGAATTACTTTTTTATTGTTTAATTAATTTCAAGGTCTCTATTTTATCATCACTTTTTATGCTGACTACATAAACCCCTTTACTGAGCGTAAAAGTATTGATAGGAACATTTACTTGATTTTGCTCAACGGTTTGATTATAGAGTATTTTAATCATGCTACCATTTATATCATACAATGCAACCTCAACCTGATTATTTGAATAACCATTTAATACAAGCTTACTTGTATTGTTAGTAGGATTTGGAAACAAACTTGCCGCTTGTTTTACACCTATTACACCATCTTCAAGACCAACATAATCGGGAGAAACGATATTAATATCGTCGATATAAATATTATTTCCCGACTCAGAAATAAACTCAAATTTATACCTGAAATTTGGTACGAAAAAATTTTCATTAATGTTTGTTACGGTCACTTTTTTCCAATCGTCCGCACTTGGTGTAAAACCACTAGACTGTACATTTGAGTTTAGGAAATCTCCATGAATTGATTTCCTCAATACCCATGTTTCACCGCAATCATTCGAAACGTATAATCTTAAGTATTCGTCATCTTGGCTGTTCCTTTTATGGTAAGCATATTTAAATTCAAATTTCAAATCATTGTCTGGGGATAAAATACTTAAATCAATCGCTCCAGAAATAACTTTATCTACATCAATTCCGTTGGCAGCATGGTTATTTAAAAACAAGGAATTATTCCCTGAACTTCCAACACCATTTTTAATTTGCCAGGCATAATCACTGTTTGGGTTTTGAACAGAAAAACTAATATTATCGGGGAAACCAGTTTGATTCTCAAAGCTTTCGAAATATGGCAATGCCGTTCCCGGCACTTCCAACACACTGATATAATCATTAATGGTAACTGTTTCTTGATTCGTAGCGTTCGATACCGTTAAGGTAACTGGATACTGACCAGCTGTAGTATAACTAACAACTACTGACGAATCCGTTGAAGTGCTCGGTGAACCCCCAGGAAATGACCAAACTCTATTTGTGATGTTATGAAATGACACATCTGCAAACTCAATACTACTTCCAGCACATGAAATGGTATTTGTTTGAACGAATGTTGCTGCACAATTTTCATTAGTTGGACTTAATACTCCCCTTGCCTGTAAATTTGTATTGGTCGATAAATTACTTCTTCCTGCTGTATTATTTAACAAAGCAGCTTGCATTCTTGCAGCTTGACCATCCGTAAACATAGTTGAACAATATGAATATTCCATTATATTTTGAACATTGTCGAGGGAACCACATGAAACACCCGAAGTGTTACAAGCTGTCCAACCTTTTGTATTCGGTGTATCTGCAACATTGTCGTCATCATTGCAATTGTTCGGTTCATTCGGACTATTAGTTGAACCCCAACAATGTGCTAAATTAAACCAATGTCCTGCTTCATGCGCCAAAGTATGTCTTGCTGTATTTGAACTTGTTCCAATTGTACCCATATAATCGTGACGCATAAAAATAGCGCCATACATTTCATTCGGGTTAAAGAAATTTGATGGTCGATAAGTATAACCGGCTGCCCCAATAGGATCGATACAAACAAAAATGGACATATAATCTTTCTGTGGCCAAATTCCATGTTCAGCAGCTACTGCATCAACAATTGCATGCCCACCATTACTCATGCCAGAATCGTAAGTCGTACTTGAAGCTGTTCTCGTAATTCCACTGTGACAATTACCATTTGGATCTTTGGTTGCCAACACAAATTCAAAACTCGGGTTTCCTGTAATTCCTGAAAAAGCTGGAACCGTATTACCCAAATCTGAATTCGCCATATTAAAATCTCTGTTTAAAGTTTCAATGGCATTGTTTATTTGGGCAATTGAAATATTTTCGACGCCATCCAAATGAACAACATGTACCACTACTGGAATGGTGTATGTTGAGCGATCATCACTATTAAAAGTAGCTAAGTACGATTGATAATCCACTTCGAAATTTGCTTGATCTACACTATCCTGAAATTTGTAGGAATCATTTTCGGCAGCTAAATTCGCTCTTTCAATGTGCTCAGCACACATAATTGGGTCATGAAAACTTTGTGTTTGCGCATGAACAACTGCACCTACTTGTAAAAGTAAAGTGACTAATAATAAAGGGATTTTCATATTTATTTCTTGATGAATTTTTTAGTAATTGAACCTTGTTCATTTGTAAATGAAATATAATATAAACCTACAGCTAAATGATTAGTAGAAATTTGAATATTATTTTCACTTGTCTGGTTAAATTGAATCATCTCTAATTCTTTACCAGCGGCATCAAACACTTTAATACTGGTGCTTGAATTTGCTAATTGAACATTTAGGACATCATTTACCGGATTCGGATATATTTGAATCAAGGACAAATCTTCTTCTTGTTCTATTGACAACCATGACTCTGGTACAATATTAATATTATCAATGAAAATATTATTCCCTCCATCTGATTCAAACACAAATCGATACCTGAAATTAGATACAAAATATGTACTTGTAATGTTGGTGATTGATACATTGTCCCAATCATCCAAACTACTTGGCGTGAAGACGCTAGAAGTAACAGTGCTACTTAAAAAGCTTCCATGAAGCTGTTTTCTCAATACCCACGATTCCCCACAATTATTTGAAACATATATTTTTAAATAATCATCACTTGTAGATGTTCTTTTGTTATAAGCATAATCAAAAGAAAAAATCAAATCGTCGCTAGGATCCATTACACTTAAATCAATTGAACCGGATTCGAATGATATTGTTGAACCAGGGTTTCCATTTTGATAATTATTAAACCATAAGGATTTTGCACCGGAATGTGCAGCATTAGAAGTAATCTTCCAGTCGTCTATACCCGTAAAACTTGAGGTGAAAAAGTTAATATTATCTGGAAAAGTTACATTTTCAAATCCTTCTTGAATTGGTAAATCATTGCCTGGTTCCGGTAATACAGAAATATAACTTGTTTTTGTTTCCGTCATACTATTTGACCCATCAGAAACTGTTAAAGAAACCTCATATACACCAGGTGTATTAAACGTCACTGCCACTAATGAATCGGTACTTGAACTTGGTGTTCCCCCATTTATTGTCCAAGTTCTTGAAGTAATACCAGCGAATGATAAATCGTAAAAATCAATGGTGCTTCCAGCGCAAATTACTTGTTTGTTAGATTCAAAGTCGGCCTTACATAACACAGCCGGAAGGCTTACACCAGTACTTACTAGATTTGCAGAAGAAGTTAAATTGGTCAAGAATGAATAATTGTTAATCGCACTATACATCACGTTTCTTTGGTCTAAAGAAAACATGCTTTGACAATCAGAATAACTCATAAAATTCTCCAATTGATCAAAAACATCAGTCCCATAAAAATCTCCATTTTGGATTTGATTACAAGAATTATATGTGGCGTTACATGATTGAGTTGATTGAGCTGAAGGAGGAGTATCACAACAGTAATCACCATTACTTGAACAGTCTGTATTGTTTGAACCACAACCATCTTGAAAAACATGAAATAATCCCAAACAGTGACCAACTTCGTGTGTCAAAGTTCTATCCCCTGTTCCTGTTCCAATATCACCAATTCTATCTTGACGAATAATTACCCCGTAAGTATTTGGTTGCCCAAAATAAGGGAATTGAGCATAGCCTAATATAATGCTATTTGGATCATCATTCTCAATATCATTCACCACCCATATGTTAAAATATTTTGACCTATTCCATGCATTCATTCCTCCTGCAGCATAACTTTTTGAAGTCGCATCACCTGCATTATAAGTTCCAATTGCTGAGTTTCTTCTTTCTATTCCGTTTGTACAGTCTCCGTTCGGATCTAATTTGGCTAATTGAAAGCAAATCTTTACATCCGCAGCTCTTGGTAAAAAAGGTGCATCAACTGTGTTTCTAGTATTTACAGTATCAGCATTCATTTTACTAAAATCTTCATTAAGCACTCTCAAACCGTCGAAAATTTGGGCATTCGAAATGTTACCAATACCATTATCGTGTATCACATGGAAAACAACAGGTATGATAATTGAGTCCGATCGGTGAGACGCAACCCCTTGGCTATGCATTCTTGCCATATACTCATCAATTTGTTGTTGTAAATCCGGATTTTCGGCTAAACTCTTTTGATAATAATGATCAGTACCACACCAATCAGTTTGGCCAATTGTAAAAATTGATAAGGCAATGAATAGGGTTGAAAAAATAAATTTCATAATGAATTGTTGGTTTTTATTAAGTGTTAATTTAGGTTATAGTTGCTACAGCAATCGGATTTATAATTAATTGCTGCATTATTTTTTTACGAATTTCTTTGTGAAAGATCCATGTTCGTTTTGAAAGGAAATATAATACATGCCCTTTGCTAAATGAGCTGTTGAAAACTGAATATTGCTTTCCATTGTTTGTCCTGTATAAGGCATTGCGATTTCTTTGCCCATGGCATCATAAACTTTTATAAGTGTGTTTGGGTTTGTTAATCGAACATACAATATATCGTTTACTGGATTTGGATAGATTTGAATGAAGGAAAGATTTTCTTCCTCTTCAATCGACAACCAAGAAGTTGGCACAATATTAATGTTATCGATAAATATATTGTTCCCTCCATCTGATTCAAATTCAAATCGATATTTAAAATTAGAAACAAAATATGCACTTGTAATATTGCCAATGGAAACATTGTCCCAATCGTCAAGACTATTGGGTGTAAAAGAACTGGAAGTTACATTGCTGTTCAAAAAACTACCATGTATTGATTTACGTAAGACCCAAGTTTCACCACAATTTACAGAAACATAAATTTTTAGATAATCATCATCTGAACTCGTTCTTTTATTATATGCATAGTCAAAAGTGAATATTAAATCATCTGAAGGATCCACAACACTCAAATCTATGGTGCCAGATTCAAAAGAAACAATGCTGCCTGGATTGCCTTTTTGATAATTGTTATACCACAAGGATTTTACACCTGTATTGGCTGCAGCAGAAGTGATTTCCCAATCGTTTACTGAATTATTTTCACTTGTGAAATAGTTATAATTGTCAGGGAAAGTAATGCTTTCAAACCCTTCTTGGATCGGTAAATCAGTACCAGGATCTGGTAAAACCGTGATATATGCAGTCTTCGTTTCAGTCAAACTACTTACCCCATCAGATACGGTTATTGACACTTCATATATACCAGGTGTATTATAAGTCACTGTAATTAATGAATCAGCACTACTACTTGGGGAACCCCCAGTGAGTGTCCAGTTTCTTGTGGTTATTCCTCCATATGATAAATCATAAAAGTCAATTGAATTTCCTTCACAAATTACTTTTGTGCTTGAAGCAAATTCTGCTTTACATAAGGTCGCAGGTAACGAAACACCTGTATTAATAATATTTGTTGATGAAGTCAAACTAGTTAAAAAAGCGTAATTATCAATATTATAATGCATGATATTCTTCTGGTCGTTTGAAAACATATTTTGACAATCACTGTAACTCATATAGTTTTCTAACTGGTCGTATACATCAACTCCATAAAAGTCTCCATTTTGAATTTGGTTACATGAATTATGGGTGGTGTCACATGCTTGAAATGCTTGAAAAGAAGGTGGGGTATCACAACAATAATCACCTGCATTTGCACAACTCGTTCCATTGGAACCACAACCATCTTGAAATACATGAAACAGTCCTAAACAATGTCCGACCTCATGTGTCAATGTTCTTTCTCCTGTTGTGGTTTCACCAATATGGTCTTGTCGAATGATAACCCCATAAGTACTTGCAGCACCAGTATAAGGAAATTGGGCATACCCATAAATAGTAAAGAATGGGTCAGCGCTTTCTATGTCATTTACCACCCAAATATTAAAGTAGTTTGACCTATTCCAAGCATTCATACCGCCGCCAGCATAAAATTTAGATGTTGCATCACTCCCATTATAGGTTCCAGCTGCTGAATTTCTTCTTTCAATACCATTTGTACAATTGCCATTAGGATCTAGTTTCGCCAATTGAAAACATATTTTTGGATTTGCCGCAAGGGGTAAAAACGGAGCATTTGCAGTATTCCTAGTATCAACAGTATCAGCATTCAATCGATTAAAGTCCTCATTCAATATTCTCAAACCCTCAAGAATTTGAGCATCTGGTATATTTCCTATGCCATTGTCATGTATGATGTGAAAAACAACCGGTATGATGATTGAATCTGAACGATCAGAAGCTATGCCTTGCATATGCATTCTATTCATATGCTCATTGACTTGTTGTTGTAAATTAGGGTTTTCAGTTAGCTTTTGTTGGAAATAATAATCAGTCCCACACCAATTCGTTTGACCCATTGAAAAAATTGCAAGGGACATAAATAGGATTGAAAAAATAAATTTCATAGTGTGCGGTTGATTTTCTATCTGGTAAAAATACGGTATTTTTAATTTATTTTAGTAATAATTAATACAGAAGTATAGGAAGGCTATTAGATGATCTCATTCCTTACTTTGTATTTAAAGAAACGAGGGTATTATCAAATTGGTTTGGATTGCCAATGATTTCCATGAGTTTAATCGCAACATCTCCTGCAGAAACCAATGAATTACTTTCTTTTAAGTCAATGAATCTTTGGAGATTTAAAAATGCTTTCGGATTTGCATTTCTGATGAACGCTTGCATGGGTGTATCAACTACACCTGGAGCGATAGAAAAAACACGCCAATTGTTTTTACCTCTTTCTTTTAGCTCAATTTCAATGGTTTGTGTAAATAAATCAATTGCTGCTTTCGAGGCGCAATAATTCGCCCATGCATCAATAGGCCGTTTTCCTGCACCGGAACTGATATTAATGATTTGATAGGATTGCTTTATGTTGGCCTGATATTTTTGAATGAATTGGTTGCACAAAATTTGTGGGGCAGTAATGTTTAAATTATTTAACTTAATAATTTCATCAGCCACTAACCTTCCTACCGGTAATATTGGTCCAATTGTCCCAGCATTGTTGACTAAAATGATATTATCCTTCACATTCGCTGAAAACTCAAAGGCCTTTACTTGTTTTAAGTCACTCAAATCAATAGCAATATGCGTGTAATTCGCATGCTTGATACTTTGTTTTCTTGAAAGTCCAATAACTTGATGGTTATGCTTCAATAAGGTTTCAGCCAAAGCTTTTCCAATCCCCGAAGAGGTACCTGTAATGTATGCAATCATTTCATTATGTTGTAATTTGTTAAACAGTGCAAGATACAAATTTAAACAGCATGTTAGAATAATAAATGATGTATCATGGCACAATTCCTTGCCAATCTAGCTTACTTAAATTTGTGCCAAAGCTTGATTCAAATCAGCCACTAAATCATCCGCATCTTCCACACCAATACTTAACCTAATTAATGAATCAACTACACCCGCAGCTTCTCTTTCCGATTTTGGAATTGACGCATGTGTCATGGTTGCCGGATGTCCAATTAAAGATTCTACTCCACCAAGCGATTCTGCCAATGCAAATAATTGCGTGTTTTTTAATACCGCATGTGCGACCGAAATTTGGTTGTCAACCATACTAAAAGATATCATGCCCCCATATGCACGCATTTGCCTTTTTGCAATATCATGGTTGGGGTGACTTTGAAATCCAGGCCAAAAAACCTGATCTACTTTAGGATGACCAGCTAAAAAAAGTGCAATTTTTTCTCCATTTTCGCAATGCCTTTGCATTCTTAAATGCAATGTTTTTATCCCCCTCAACACCAAAAAGGAATCCATAGGTGCGGTTATTGCCCCTGATGAATTTTGAATGCGATACATTTCTTGCGCAATTTTATCGTCATTGCAAACCAATGCACCCATTACCACATCTGAATGACCGCCCAAATATTTTGTTGCTGAATGCATAACAATATCTGCCCCTAAATCAAGGGGGGTTTGTAAAAATGGTGTGGCAAAAGTATTGTCAACAGCTAACATAATATTGTGTTTTTTAGCGATTTTTGAGGCCGCTTCTATGTCAATGATGTTCAACATTGGATTGGTTGGTGTTTCTACCCAAATCAATTTGGTATTTGTATTACAATATGCTTCAATATTAGTTGCGTTTTGCATGCCAATAAAATGAAATTTAATGCCGTATTTTTCAAAAATAGTTTTAAATATCCTGTAAGTACCACCATATAAATCGTTAGTTGAAACTACCTCATCACCAGGATTTAACATTTTTAACACACAATCAATTGCCGCTAAACCTGAACCAAAACAAGCCCCATATTTTCCGTTCTCAATTGCTGCTAAATTCTTCTCTAATGCATGTCGCGTTGGGTTTTTTGACCTGGAGTATTCATAGCCTTTGTTAAGTCCAACTTCATCTTGAACATAGGTGCTGGTTTGATAAATAGGTGTCATAATTGCTCCTGTTGCTGGGTCAGGATGCACACCCGCATGGATGGCTTTAGTCCCAAACCCATAGCAATCGCTTTTCAAATCTTTTTCTTCCATATTTTCTTCCTATCGATTTTTCACAAAATTATTAATTAGGGCAATAAAAGAATTAATATTAATCCGGTAATGCCGCTAATTCTAGTTGTAGTTTTTTAGTCAGCCCGTTCACTATCAAATCATAAGAATGATCAATCAACGCATACACTTTTGCATCTGGAAAGGATTCATTCAATAATACGGTATTCCAATGCTTTTTACTCATATGATAACCCGGTTGAATTTCAACATAATTCGCCCTTAACTCCAAAGCATACTCAGGATCGCATTTTAAGTTGACGCTTTTAAAGTTATTGATGTTTGATAAAGCAAACATTTTGTTCATGACCTTATACACGAGTGTCACTTCATCAAAAGGTGTCGAAACCGTGACGCCTTTTTTCTGCATACAGTACTGGTCTAATTCTTCTATGTTCATTTATTATATTAATTCTAAATGGGTGGAAAGCTAAGGTAATAATAAAGTGTAATTGCTCGTGTTTTTGTTGAAGTCTATCTTAAAAAGTAATTATATTTGCAATCAAACAATTATATAATATGAGTTCATTATTAACAGTTGGCAGTGTTGCCTTTGATGCCATTGAGACCCCATTTGGAAAAACGGATAAAATTGTAGGTGGCGCAGCTACATACATTTCTATTTCAGCATCTTATTTCGCTAAAGATCAAAAAATAGTTTCAGTTGTTGGAGATGATTTTCCAAAGGAAACTTTACTCGATTTAAAATCAAGAGGTATAGATATAGAAGGTTTACAAGTGAAAGATGGAGAAAAAACTTTTTTCTGGTCGGGTAAATATCATAACGATATGAATTCAAGAGACACTTTGGTGACTGAATTGAATGTATTGGAAAAATTTGATCCAATAATTCCGGCTTCATACCAAGGAGTAGAATACTTAATGTTAGGAAACTTAGCACCAACTGTGCAACGTCAAGTAATTGAAAGATTAGAAGAACGTCCGAAATTAATAGCCTTAGATACCATGAATTTTTGGATGGATATTATGATGGAAGAGGTTCATAACACCATCAAATTAGTAGATGTTTTAATCATCAACGACGAAGAAGCAAGACAATTGTCGGGTGAATACTCTTTGAGAAAAGCTGCCAAAAAAATATTAACAATGGGACCAACTTACCTTATCATTAAAAAAGGAGAGCATGGAGCACTATTATTTAATGAAGAAAAAGTGTTTTTTGCACCTGCTCTTCCATTAGAAGAAGTATTTGATCCAACCGGAGCAGGTGATACTTTTGCAGGTGGATTCATGGGATATCTAGCTAAAACAGAAGATATTTCTTTTGAAAATATGAAACGTGCAATTATTGCAGGTTCTGCAATGGCGTCTTTTTGTGTTGAATTATTCGGAACAGAAAGAATTGAAAGCTTAAACCAAACTGAAATTTACGATAGAATGTTAGAATTCGTAGATTTAATGGATTTTACAATTACAAAATAATAATAAATCAATCACCTTAAAATAACAGGTGTATTTTTTCCTATCAAATGGTCGACAAAACCATTGAATAAACTTTAAAAGCATGAAGACTGAAATTATTGAAAAATTAGAAACATTGTTAGCGCAGGAAGATATATTGAGTGTGAACGAAGAATTTAAAACCTTAACAGATGAATTCTATAAAATCATTAATGAAGAGGAACGGCTATTTGAAGTTGAAAAATTAAATAGAATTGAAGCTGGTGAGCAAGCTGAATCAATTGAAAAACCAGTAGATGAATTGGTGGATAAATTCAAGACAATTCAACATGATTTTAAAAGTAAAAAAAAGGTAGTTATTGAGGAAAAAAAATTGGCGGAAGAGAATAACTTAAGTGTGAAAAAACAATTGATTAAAGACTTAAAAACTTTAATTCAAGAAGAAGAACACATTGGAAAAGCTATTCAAACTATTCAGTCCATTCAAGAAAAATGGCGCAGTGTGGGGCCTATTCCTAGAAACTTCCGTCAGGAAATTCAAAAAGACTATTCAAATTTAATGGATGAATTTCAATATAATATCAATATTTATAAAGAAATTAAAGACCATGACTTGACTAAAAATGCAGGTTTAAAAGAAGCTGTAGTGGCTAAATTAAAAGCATTGGCTGATGAAAAAAGTATTAAAACAGTTGAGCAAAAATTACATCTATTACAAGATGAATGGAATGATATTGGAGGGACCACCGCTTCAGCTTGGGAAACTTTAAAAACCGACTATTGGGATACTGTAAATGCTATTTATAATAGAATTAAAGAGTTTTATGATGGTAAAAGAATTGAGCAAAAAGAAAATATCCTTAAAAAACTTGCTTTAATCGACACTTTAGATGAATTATTGGCGATTCCTTGTGAAACTTCTAAAGATTGGAAATCAGTCACCGATAAAATTATAGCCATTCAGAATGATTGGAAAAAAATAGGATTCGGGCCTAAAAAGGAAAACGAAATTGTTTGGAAAGGATTTAGGGCCAAATGTGATCAATTTTTTGATGCTAAAAATGAATTTTTTAAAGATATTAATGCTGATTTTGATAAAATCAAGGACCAAAAAATGGCTTTGATTGAAAAAGTAAATGCCATTAAAGATTCTGAAGAATGGAATGAAACAACAAAGTTTATTGTCAACATTCAAAAAGAGTGGAAAAAACTAGGCTCTGCAGGACAGCGTAATGAAAACAAACTCTGGAAAAAATTTCGTGCACCAATTGATGCGTTTTTCGCAAAGAAAGATGCCCATTTTGAATCCTTAGACAAAGCAAACGCTGGAAATTTGGAAGCCAAAGAAGCATTGATTAAAAAAGTTGAAGCTTATAAAATTCCAAAGGATTCAGCTTCAGCAATCAAAGACTTACAACCTTTATCAAAAGAATTTAATGCCATAGGCAACGTCCCTTTTAAAGAAAAAGATAGAATTTATAGCGCATTTAAAAAAGCATTAAACGAAAAATATGATGCCATTGAAATGGATGCAGTAGAAAAAGAAAAAATAATGTATGCTGCTAAAATTGAATCCATTTATAATAGTCCGAATGTTGATAAAGAATTAGACAAGGAAGTTTATTTTTTGCGGAATAAAATTGATGAAAAAATAAAAGAAAAATCACAAGTTGAAACCAACTTAAGCTTTTTTGCAAATACAGATGAAAGCAATCCCATGTTAAAATCAGTGATGCAAAAAGTAGCCAATATTGAAAAAGATATTAGCAGTTTTAAATTGAAACTAAACTTATTGAATAATTACGACCAAGAAAGCGAATGAATAAAGTAGTCAATCTTTTCAGTTTATTATTGTTTATCCTATTTGGGTTTTTTGCAATTGGTTCCATCTATGACCTTGGGTTTTCGGTTTATGAAATCAATGATATTCCAAACATCAAAGCCATTGTTTATGGTATTTCAATATTATTTTTACTCCTTAACTTAATACGTGTCAAAAGAAGACTTAATGGTCGGACTGATATTCGCAATTTCAAACAATTTATTTTTGAAGTTCCCATAGCTAAAAATCAAATTAACTTGAGTAGTGTTTTTATAGGAATAGAAATGCTATTTGGAGGCTTTTTTTTAATGGTTCTTTTTTTAATTCAAAAACTTGATTCAGATCTGTTAACCTTGCCTTTACTGCTTATCATTTCAGTTTTACTTTTAGAGAGTATCGCCTATTTAATTGTGCTTAGAATTAAATCAAAAGACTTTAAAATTGGTGTTTCACCCACCTTTGTGGCATACTTTGATAGAGAAATGCATTTATACTATTACAAGGGCTTAAAACGGGTAGAAGTTTACCAAAACATGCTTAATTTTAGGTATAAAAAAGACCTTAATTTATTTTTGAATTTAAATGTCATTCCTGAGGAAGAGCAAGCAGCTTTTTTTAAAGCATTAAATGAAGTGTTAGATACTACAGTTGTTTTTATTGATGACAGTTACCACCAATATGTAAAATCTTTAGCCCTTTCAAATAAATAAAAGCCATGTCAAAACTTTCAGTTGTGATTATCACTTTTAATGAAGAAAAAAACATCAATACTTGTTTGGCTTCATTAAATGGTGTAGCAGATGAAATCATAGTCGTTGACAGTTTTTCAACGGATGGCACCGAAAGTATTTGTAAAAAATATGGGACCACTTTTATTCCGCATAAATTTGATGGGCATATTGAACAAAAAAACTGGGCAAAAGACCAAGCAAATTTTGAGTTGATTTTATCCTTAGATGCTGACGAAGCATTAGATGAAAACTTAAAACAAGCTATTTTAGCGGTGAAGACAAAAAATGAATTTCCTGGTTATACCATGAATAGACTGACAAATTATTGTGGAACATGGATCAAGCATACAGGATGGTACCCCGACACAAAACTTCGACTTTGGAAAAAAGGTAGTGGAGAATGGACAGGTGAAAATCCACATGATGAATTTAAATTATTTGACAAAAACGCTCAACTTGGATTTTTAAAAGGCGATATATTGCATTATAGTTATCACCAACCCGAAGACCATGATAAGCAAATAGAATACTTTACAAATATTGCTGCCAAAACACATGTTGATAAAGGAAAATCAACTTTTTTCATGCAAGAATATTTAAGCCCTTTCTTAAAATTCATTAAATGTTATTTTATTAAATTTGGTTTTTTAGATGGCAAAGCTGGTTGGATAATTTCTGTTAAATCTAGTTATGCGGCTTATTTAAAATACAAAAAAATTAAGGCATTAAAACGTGATCAAAGGGGTTAAAAAAATTGTAATTAGTAGAACAGATAGCATTGGAGATGTTGCCTTAACACTTCCAATGGTCGGTATTCTTAAAGCTAAATTCCCTAAAGCAACCATTATTTTTTTAGGCAATACCTATACCCAACCCATTATCAATTGTAGTACGCATGTTGATGAGATTTGGCAATGGGCAGAACTTCAAAAAATGGAGGACCAAGCTCAAATTAAATGGCTTAAAAACCAAAATGTTGATGTGTTTATTCACGTGTTTCCACGTCGAGAAATTGCCAGGCTAGCCCAAAAGGCAAAAGTCAAATACAGAATAGGTACTTCTCACCGTTTATTTCATTTGTTAACCTGTAATTATCGGGTCAACTTTTCGAGGAAAAAAGCACTTTTACACGAATCTCAATTGAATATTAAACTTTTAAAACCCTTAGGAATAAACAAAATATATTCTTTAAAAACACTATCAAAACAAACGGGTTTTACAAAAATACCAGCACTACCTCCATCATTTAAAGCCCTACTTTCAAAGGATAAAAAGAACCTTATTTTTCATCCGAAATCAAAGGGAAGTGCATTGGAATGGGGTGTAGAAAACTTTATCGAATTGGCAAAAGAATTGACCAAATATGAAGTGTTTTTTACAGGAACCGAAGAAGAAGGAACTTCCTTTCGATCAAAACTGCCAAACATGCCCCATATTCACGATTTATCAGGGCAAATGAATTTAAATGAACTCATTGCTTTTATTCATGCAGCTGATGGATTAATGGCTGCCAGTACGGGACCGCTACACATTGCAGGTCTCTCAAATATTAAAACTATTGGATTGTTTACGCCTCGAAAACCCCTGCATTTTGGAAGGTGGCAACCACTGGGAGAACATGTTTTAATTTTAGAAGAAAAAACCATTTCTGAAAGAAATGAAAAATTGAAAATTAAAGTCGATTTTGTTAAGAAAGCCCTTGAAAGGTTTCTTATTTAACATGGAAAGAGCCCAACTATAAAATTGAACTCTTTCGATTGAAATGAAAAAAACTACTTACTCGACGAACAAGGTAAGGAATAAAATTGAGCTTTCCAAAAATATTTCCCAAATCGTACTGATAGAAACTGAAATTAAAAGTTTGGCATTGGATTTGCAAATACCTTTGTGTAACCAAAAATTAATAATATGAAAACTACCATCCTACTATTAGCTTTGTTTGTGACTGGGTTCGGTTTCAATATACAAGCTGGAGAAACTACTCCATATAGAAAAGTAAACAACACCGCATTTCAACCTGGTGAAAAATTAACCTATCGATTGTCCTATGGCATCTTAGATGCAGGCGAAGCTGTCCTAAGTGTAGAAGAGTCGAATAAATCAATTCAAGGCAGAAAAGTATGGCGTGTAAGGGGCGTTGGAAGAACAATCTCTGCATTCGAATGGTTCTATAAGGTCAATGATGTTTACGAGTCACATATGGATGCTGAAGGTATGTTCCCTTGGTTGTTTATTAGAAGAGTAAATGAAGGTGGTTATAAAATAAACCAAGACTATACGTTTTATCAGCACAAAAAAGTGGTAGATAATGGAGAAGGTAAAAAATTCAAAGTGCCTGCCATGGTTCAAGATATGTTATCCTCTTTTTACTACGCAAGAACAATTGATTATTCAAATGCAAAAATTGGTGATGTGTTTACTGTCAATATATTTTTAGACAATGAACTTTATCCAACCAAAATAAAATTCAAAGGAAAAGAAACTGTAAAAATTAAAGAAGGAAAATTCAGGTGTTTAAAATTTGTCCCAGTCGTGCAAGAAGGAAGAGTATTTAACAGTGAAGAAGATTTAACTGTATGGATTACTGATGATGCAAATAGAATTCCAATTTTGGCGAAAGCAAAAATTAAGGTCGGTTCTTTAAAAATGCATTTAGTTAGTTGGGAAAACCTAAAAAATTCTATGGCTAAAGTTAGCTAAATAGCAAAAGTTTAATAAATAGTAGATAAGGGGTCAAATTTAGGTTTGGCCTTTTTTTTATCTCAATGGATAAAAGGCATCTTCAATATGATCAATATGTGTCCCCTTTGCATTTAAAATAATAGAGATGATGTCGAACCTTGTTTCCAAATCTATTTCATGTTCTATAATGTAAGCATTGGCACATTTTATTATTCCCTTTTGTTTGGTTTTAGAAACCGTATCTTCTGGTCCTGCCAAATAAGAACTTTGTCTGGTTTTAACTTCCACTACAACCAAAGTATGGTCCTTTTCGCAAACTAAGTCAATTTCCAAATGCTTAAAACGATAGTTACTTGCTAACACTTTATATCCCTTTTTTACTAAAAAGGCATGGGCCAATTCTTCGCCTATTTTTCCAATTTCATTGTGATTTGCCATGTAGGTTAAAAATAGTTCGTAATTTTGAAACAGTTATGCGTTATGCAATAAACTAAATTATGAAAAAATTCCTTTGCTTTTTGTTTATTTGTTTTTTATCAGTGGGATACAGCCAAAATTATTCCTTTAAAAAAAAGCAAGCTGTACAAAAGGGAGCCCTTTATTTTTATTGGGGATACAACCGTTCTATTTATACAAAAAGTGATATCCAGTTCAAAGGGCCAGGTTACGATTTTACAGTGAACAAAGCATTGGCGCATGATAAGCCTGAAAATAATTTTCGAACTTACTTCAATCCTAAAACGCTTTCTGTTCCACAATTCAATATCCGTTTAGGTTATACTTACAAACCACATTGGGACATTTCTATTGGATACGACCATATGAAATACGTGATGACAGATAATCAATCGGCCTACATTTCTGGGTACATAGACGATACCAGTAATGCTTTTTTAAGTGGAACTTTTGATAATGATTTAAAGTACATGAGCACAAAAGCTATTCAATACGAAAATTCCAATGGATTAAATTACATTTCTGTTCAAATAAACAATACCGAATATTTTTATCGTTCAAAAAATAGAAAATTTTATTTACAAAGAAGAGTAGGCGTTGGTTTAGGAGGTGTGATTACGCAAACTGATTTTAATTGGAACGATCAAGACTACCATACCGATTTAAAAGTAACCGGTTTTGGTGCTTCCATTCACACAGGTATTCGCGCTGATTTTTTTAACCGCTTTTTTGTCCAATCTAATTGGTCGGGGGGCTATATAAACTTGCCTAACTTAAATACTATTAAAAACTCAAGTCACCGCGCCAAACAACAATTTTTATATGCAGACTGGCAATTGGTTGCTGGAATATTTTTATACAGCCGACAAAAAAATGGATGCGGTTCTTGCCCTGATTGGGACTAATTATTATGTTTTTTATTGATACACATACCCATTTATATGTCGACGAATTTATATATGACCGACAAGAAATGATGCAAAGAGCCATAGAAAATGGCGTTCAAAAATTTCTCTTACCAAATATTGATTTGGAATCCATTCCAAAAATGATTGCGTTGACTAAGGCGTATCCAAAACAATGTTATCCTATGCTAGGGCTTCATCCTTGTTCAGTTGAAGCCGATTATGCAGCAGTACTCGAAAAAATTGAAACTGCAATTAAAAGTCAACCGATTATTGCTATCGGAGAAATTGGCATTGATTTGTATTGGGATAAATCAACCCTCCCCCTTCAAAAAGCAGCCTTTAAAATTCAAATTGAATGGGCAAAAAAACTAAAATTACCCATTGTCATTCACGTTCGTGATGCTTTTGATGAAGTGTTTGAAGTATTAGACGAAGTAAATGATGCAAGTTTGACAGGAATATTTCATTGTTTCACCGGAAATCTAGACCAAGCAAAAAAAATATTAGACTATGGTGGGTTTAAATTGGGATTAGGAGGTGTTTTGACTTTTAAAAATTCAGGACTAGACAAAGTAGTGGCTCAATTAAGTTTAAAAGATTTAGTCCTTGAAACCGATTCACCTTATTTAGCACCGACCCCTTTTAGAGGGAAGAGAAATGAAAGTGCATATTTAATAAAAGTAGCTGATAAATTGGGAGAAATTTTTCAAGTAGATGCCAAGACAATTGCAGAACAAACCAATAAAAACGCATTTACAATATTTGGTCAATTGTAAATTTGAACCCAAAGCAATTAAATGTTATAGACAAAAAAGTATACATTTAAATAAACATTACTTACACATAAAAGAAATTTAACTTGTCAATTAAATTTCATTAATTATTATTGTACTAATAAGATGGAGCAAAACCCTAAAGTTTTAATTATTTATACTGGTGGCACAATTGGTATGATCAACGATCCTAAAACAGGCGCGTTGAAGTCGATTAATTTTAAGCATTTATACAATAACATACCAGAATTGAAACAAATCGATTATCAATTAGATGTTATTTCATTTGATATTCCAATTGACTCTTCGGAAATGAATGCAGCAAATTGGGCATTTTTAGCCAATTTAATTGAATCGAAATACGAAGATTATGATGGGTTTGTTATACTTCATGGGTCTGACACCATGGCCTATACTGCTTCGGCTTTAAGTTTTATGTTATTGGGCTTAAAAAAGCCAGTAATTTTAACAGGTTCTCAATTACCCATTGGAAAAATTAGAACTGACGGAAAAGAAAATTTAATAACTGCCATTGAAATTGCAGGAATGACTGATATTCATGATGAGCCAATTATACAAGAAGTAGCTGTTTATTTTGAATATCATTTATATCGCGGAAATCGTGCTTCAAAAATAAGTGCCAATGCCTTTGAAGCTTTTGATTCTCCGAACTACCCAAATTTAGCAGCTGCTGGGGTAGAAATAGAGTTTGATGAATTAGAATTGTTTAGAACCGTTGCCCCAAAGTTAGAAGTCTTTACAGACTTCAACACCAAAGTGGGATTGGTAAAATTGTTCCCGAGCATGTCGATTTTATCAATAAAAAGCCTGTTTGATGTTGCAGTGAATGAGGCCATTGTATTGGAAACATTTGGAAGTGGGAATATATTTAGTTCAACTGCTTTTAATGATATTTTAGCCGCATATATTGAAGCAGGAGGATTGGTGTTAAACATCACCCAATGTATAAAAGGAAAAGTAGTATTTGGAAAATATGAAACAAGTGAAATTTTTAATAAATTAGGGGTCATCAATGGAGTAGATTTAACCACAGAGGCCGCACTTACAAAATTGATGTATGTATTGGGAAGAACCAATGACAAAGAAGCAAGAATCGCGCTGTTAAATTTATCACTTTGTGGTGAGATGCTTACAAAATAGCATTACAGCAGTAAAATATATAAATTGAAATTAGTATTAATTATAAATTTTTGTACTTTAGCAACTCGTTAAAATAAATAACGGGTTTAATCAAAATAGAAAACAAAAAATAACTCAAATTTAAAAAAATGAAAAAAGTATTAATGTTAGTAGCTGCCTTTGGAACATCAGCATCATTATTCGCACAAGATCCTAAAGTTGCAGTAGTTGCAGAAACTTCATTTACCAATGTGTTAAAACAAAGGTTCATTGAAGGTGGACCTGAATTTATGGGGGTTGTATTGGCCTGTTTGATTTTTGGTTTAGCCATGGTTATTGAAAGAATTGTATACTTAAACTTAGCGACAACAAACACTAAAAAGTTGGTTGCTCAAGTTGATGAAGCATTGGCTTCTGGGGGTGTTGAAGCTGCAAAAGAAGTATGTAGAAATACAAGAGGGCCTGTTGCTTCTATTTTTTATCAAGGATTAGATCGTTCTGAAGAAGGAATTGACATGGTTGAAAAATCAGTTATCTCTTACGGTGGCGTTCAAATGGGATTGTTAGAAAAAGGAATGTCATGGATTCAATTATTTATTGCCTTGGCTCCAATGTTAGGTTTCATGGGTACGGTAATTGGTATGATTCAAGCCTTTGATACAATTGAAACAAACGGTGGTGTACAAGCAGATCAAATTGCGGGTGACATTAAAGTAGCCTTATTAACAACTGTATTCGGTTTGATAGTTGCCATCATTCTTCAAGTATTTTACAATTACTTAATCGCCAAAGTAGATGGTATTGTAAATGATATGGAAGATGCGTCAATCTCTTTAATTGATGTGATGTTGAAAAACAAAGTAGCTAAATAATAATCGTTAAATCGATAATTAAAATAATATGGAAAATAAAGTAGTATCATTAATACTGAAAGCTGGTATGGCGATACTGTTTTTAATAGGCATTGTGCTTATTTGGAACAATATTTCGCTTGCACCTAGCTCTGACGAAGATATAGCCTTAACTGATCAAGCATTTTTTGTTGTTGAACACGAACAACCAGATGTAGATGGTAAACCACAAGAACCTTCAAAAGAAGTGTTGTATAATTACGTGGTGGATGCCAAAGCAAACAAAGTGTATGACTTGGCTGAAAACAAAGTGTTGAATTATCAAGCTTTTGTCGATTCAAAAGGAAAAACAAAAACTGTTGAAGGTGATTTAAAAGAAGGAATGGTGAACGATTTAGTGAGTAAAAATTACGACTTTCAAAATGCAACCACCAACTCAATTAATTTCACAAAATGGTTGATGATTATAGCATTCATTGTTATCTTATTGTTTACTGTTGTGAACATCATTAAAAATCCAAAACGTTTCATCCGTTCAGCAATTGGGTTTGCTGTCTTGATTATTATTGGATTCATTTGCTTTAAAATGGCCCCTGAGGTTGGTGAAGGAAAAATGCTCGAAACAAGTAACTATACTGATAAAAGTTTCCAATATACTGGAGCAGGAATCCTTGTAACAGGTACCTTGATTTTTATTACTGTTGGTTTAATTTTATACCAAGGAGCGATTAATTTATTCAGACTTTTTTCAAAATAATTTAAGATGGCAAGAAGAGAATTAGAAGAAATTAATGCAGGGTCAATGGCCGACATTGCCTTCTTGCTTTTGATATTCTTTATTGTAACTACTACAATGGATTTGGAAGCTGGGATACCTAAGACTTTGCCTATGAAGGTGGAGCTCCCGGATGATTTTCCATTACCTCCAACTAGAATGCGGGATGTGTTTTCTATCAATGTGAATGCAAATGACCAATTATTAGTAGAAAATGAAAATTTAGACATTTCTCAATTAGAAGAAAAACTCTATTATTTTTATACTGCCAACATGTATTCTCCAGAAAAAGATCCTACTCAAGTAGAATACTTTTTAAGAGATATTGCTGGAACCAAACAAGAGTTGGGATTAGCAAAACAAGAATTAGCAAAGGATGAAGACAATATATTTTTAAAATCTGCCGTTTCTAAATTAGAAAAAAGATTGGCTGTTTTAGAAGCCATGCCTGATGGAAAATTTTTGGAAATTAATGAGCAAGCTGCCATTCAATTAAAACAAAAAGCAGGAACTTCCTATGGGGTTTACATTGCGATTATCAATCATATTGGTAAAGTAGTGAACAAGGTAAAAGACGAACGTTCAAAAGAAATTTTTAACGGTACTTCCTTTTACGATTTAGACCCAAGTATTCCGGAAGACAACGAAAAAATTAAAATATTAGATATCATGGTTCCAGACAGATTGCTTGAACCAGCTATCACAAACTAATGATTGAATATGTCGAAATTTAGAAAGAAAGGTAAAAAAGGACAACCACCAGTAAATACGGCGGCATTACCTGATATCGTATTCATGCTATTGTTCTTCTTTATGGTGGCAACCCGACCAAAAGAAAAAGAACCAACGAATTTAGATTTACAAATTCCTGATTCTGCAATTGCGATTGAATTAAATAAAGATGATGATGTAGATTATATTTGGGCTGGGTTTCCAATCAATGGAGGCGCGAATGCTTTGGTTGAAGTATTTTTAGATGACCAATTAAAAGTAGATTATACCTCAGCAATTGGAAAATGGAAATTGGCTAATAAGCCAGCGGAAAAAGATGTTTTTGATGTAGCCACCATTTTAAAAATTGATGATGATGTCAACATGAAAACAGTTGCCAACATCAAAGATGCTTTGGCAGATCCTAAAGTAAAAGGTTATAGAATTGTATATTCTACTAAAAATGATTTAGATCCTAACGATCAATAAATAACATTGATTGAGAAAATATGAAAAGCATCCCTGATTGGGATGTTTTTTTTTACCCAAGATTTACAATTAAGACTTGAATAGCATTGTATAAAAAATGAATGATAATTGGATACCAAATATTATTCAACCTGTAATAAGCATACCCTAAAATTACACCGACTGTAAAAATGGGTAAAACACTTTGTATTTGAAAATGCATGATAGAAAAGCAAATTGCGGTTAATATAATTCCCCAAAAAACAGATTTGGTCCAATCAATCATTATCTTTTGCAATAATCCCCTGAATAAAAATTCTTCAGCAATAGCAGGTAAAACAGCAAAGAAAGCCAGGGCGTAAATCACTTCAAAACCTTTATAAGAAGCAATTAATTCAGCTTGTAATGCAACAATGGCTTCGTTCTTTAATACAGCCGTTTTAAAGTACTCAAAGTCCGTTAACCATAAATTTATCATGGAACACAAATAGCTTAAAAGCATGGCTGTTAAAAACAACGTGAGGGTAATGAGGAGTCCTTTTGTATGCGGCTTATTGATAGCTACCGTGTCAAACAGTTTTTGTCCTGTTAATTTTAGATATAATAAGCCACCCCCAATAAAAACAAGTACCTGTGTAATTAGTCCGTTTATGATGTAATTTGAAAGGGTTTCAATTCCGAAATATTCGAATACTAACACTTGAAGAAAACTGCTGAGCAAACTGATAAATAGTGTAGCTAGTAGTAAAATTGAAAATTGATTGACTTGGGTTTTCATTATTGCAGTACATTTTTTCTTTCTGCATCTAATTTAATCAAAGTAAAAAGTAAAATGGTGAAGCCCATCATACTTGAACCACCATAACTAAAAAATGGAAGTGGAATTCCGATTACTGGAGCCAAACCAATGGCCATTCCAATATTGATTAACATGTGAAAAAAGAAAATTCCCAACACACAATAGGCATAAATTCTGGTGAATCGTGACCTTTGTCTTTCTGCTATGGTAATTATTTTCATCATCAGTCCAACATATAAAATAATTAAAAAGGAGGCGCCTAAAAACCCGCGTTCTTCAGACCAAGTACAAAAAATAAAATCAGTACTTTGCATAGGGACATGACGTTGATTGGCATTGGCTAATTTTGCTTGCATATAACCATTTCCTAAAAAACCACCAGAACCAATTGCAGCTTTTGAACGATTGATGTTATAGCCTTTCCCATCCGGATCATCAATTTTTCCTAACAATAAATCAATTCTTTCTTTTTGGTGACTTTGCAAAATATTAGAATAACCCACCTCTACAAAATTGACGAATACAATGGAAACAATAAAACCACCAATGATGGCACGATATAGGCTTTTTCTATTCCTTGGAATGACATAATTTTTTACCATTACAATCGCTATAACAACTAATAGTGTAATAAATAAAAATATGCCAAACTTGCCAGTTACTTTAATTTTGGTGAAGGGAATAAAAAAGGAATTATCGGCGACAATCAAGGTAATAATAGCCACTATAACTGCTACGATACCAAACAATATAATATTTCCAGAAAGCCCTTCTCGATACAAGACCAAAACAAAAGATACAAAAATGATAAATGTTCCTGCATCTGGTTGAAGCAATACCAATATAGAAGGGATACCTAATATCAATCCTATTCTGAATTTAGATTTAAACTCTTTAAATTGATTCCCCATTTCGGAAATGTATTTTGCCAAAGCCAAACTGATTCCAATTTTTGCAAATTCAGAAGGCTGAATTCCTACACTCCCTATTCCAAACCAAGAACGGGCTCCATTGATTGGGGTTGTAAAAAGCACCAGTAATAGTAATAGAACGGTAAATCCATACACCCAATAGGCGTTCTTTTTTATAAAAGATCCATCCAACAATAAAATTGAAAGCCCAAAAAACAAGGAGATACCAATCCACATTAATTGTTTCCCATATTCCGTTTCCAAATTAAATATCATGGGATGTTCGGCATCATAGACAGCGGCATAAATATTTGAAAGGCCTAATGACACTAAAATGACATACATGGCAATTAATACCCAATCAACATCTCCTAAAACTGCATACTTTCTTCTCATTTAGCCAAAATTAAATTTGCCTCTAAAATTCGCGCTTCCTTTTTTTCGGAAGCTTTACCAATAGCATTGGTTAAGTATTTTTCTATCATCAAACTTGCAATAGGTGCGGCCCATGTACCTCCGAAACCAGCATTTTCTATATACACCGAAATGGCAATTTTTGGATTGTCTCTTGGGGCGAAGGCAATAAAAATAGAATGATCCTCTCCGTGCGGATTTTGTGCGGTTCCCGTTTTACCACAAACTTGAATACTGTCTATTCTCGCTCTTCTTGCAGTACCTCCTGCTTCGTTTACCACCCGGTACATACCATCAATCACATATTCAAAATTTTCAGGATCGACTTTTGTTTTATGTTTTTTTTCAAAAATGGAAGCAATGGTATCACCTTCAATTTTTTTAATAAAATGAGGCGGGTAATAAAATCCTCTATTGGCCATTATGGCCGCTAAATTTGCCATTTCAATAGGATTCACTAAAACTTCACCTTGTCCAATGGCGATTGAAAAAATGGTGCTGAACATCCACCTATTTTCACCATATATTCTATCGTAATAACTTTTTCCAGGAATCAAGCCTTTTGTCACCCCATTTAAATCAGTGGGTAAGGTTTTTCCCATTCCAAAACTTTGTACATAATCTTGCCAAATATCTAGTCCTATTCCAGCATCTTTAAATCCATTAGGTGACTTGTTTTGCTGAATGATTTTTTTAGTCAGGAAATAAAAATAGGGATTACAAGACATTTTTACCCCATCAGAAATGGATTGTGCAGTGGGGTGATTATGGCAATTAACCAGGCTTTTTGTACATGGAAAACTGCTGTTGGGTGTCACAACACCTTCTTGCAAACCAATCAAAGCCATTACTAATTTAAAAGTGGAGCCAGGCGGGTAAGTTGACATGGAAGCACGATTAAATAAAGGTTTTAAAGTATCTTTAAACAAATCAATATAATTTTTCCCAAGGTCACGTCCCACTAATAAATTTGGATCGTAACTAGGCGAAGTAACCAAACTCAAAATTTCACCTGAACTAGGCTCAATGGCGACAATACAGCCAATTTTATTTTTCATCAATTTTTCACCATATTCCTGTAATTCAGCGTCAATGCCCAATTGAATATTTTTACCCTGTATGGCAACTGTATCATACATGCCATTTTCATAGCTCCCTGTATATAATCCTATGGCATTTTGCAAAATATACCTGACACCTCTCTTGCCACGCAATACGGGTTCATATTGTTTTTCAATCCCACTTCTACCAATGTAATCGCCCGACTTATAGTATTTATCCTTGTCGATATCCCTATCGTTGACTTCATTCATATAGCCCAACATTTGTGCTCCAATTGGTTTCGGATAGGCCCTTAAGGTTCTTTCTTCTTCAATAAAACCAGGATACTTATATAGTTCGGGACCAATTTGCGTGTAATCCTTGGGTGAAATTTGCTTTTCAAAAACAGATGGCTTTCTTTTAGAATACTTTCTGGCTTTGTTCATGCGAATGGTGTAATCTTCCATTGGCAATTTCAATAACTTAGCAAAAGCTACCGAATCAATGCCTTCTGTTTCACGAGGAATTACTAAAAGATTGTAGAATACTTGATTATCAATGAGTATTTTATCTTTCCTATCGTAAACAATCCCTCTTGCTGGATAAGTGACTAATTTATCTTCTGAGATTTCTGCCGCTCTTAATTTCCATTGATCGTCAATTAATTGCATATAGGCCAATCGAAAAATAAATACGGCTCCAATCAATAAAATTAGAAACGTAATTACAAATTTCCGATTGTCAAAATTATTCATTTATTTACTTGGTTTATAGAATAAAAACTGGAAGATAAAAACCAAAATAAAAGAAACTAAACTACTTAAAATTACCTTCAAGACCAGTAATCCCATTAAATCAAATCTCCATATTTCGAAGGCAAAAAACCAGGCATGATGCAAAAGTAAACAAACAAATGCATATGCCAAAAACCAAGTATACCCCATATCGTGTACAGTGGGTAATTTATTCGACTCATATCCATCTCTGGGTTTTAAAACCTTTAAAATAAAAGGTCGAATGTATGCCAAGAATAACGCCGCTGATGTATGGAGTCCAAATGTATCACTCAAAGTATCCAAACCAATACCCATTAACAAGGCGATTCCCATACCCAGTAAAAGATTAGTTTCAAAGGGCAACATCATGATTACGATTACATACACCATTGGATAAATGTAAACTGATAATGCTATGTTATTGATAATTAAACCTTGTATTAATAAGAAAGCCACAAAATAACTACCAGATTGAATCCACTGATTATTCATAATAAGCCTCCTCTAACTTGTCTTTTTCTTGTTTAAATATATTTTTCACCACATATACATGTCCCAATGCACCAAAATCTGCAGTGAACTCAATATTAATGGTTAATGTTGCAGCACCATTTTCTATCCTAGCTTCATTTACAACTCCAATAGGAATACCTGCTGGAAAATGCCCATTACTTCCTTTTGTATAAACCGTATCACCAGCAACAATTTGAGCGCTTGAAGTGATTCCCTTTATTTTTCCAAGGTGCATGTCTCGCCCATTCCAATCTAAACTACCCATTATGTTGTTTACTTGAACGATAATATTAATTCTTTCCGACAAAAGTGTTCTTACAATTGAATAATGGGGAGAGACATCAATTACAAAACCAATAATTCCATTGGAAACAATCACTCCCATATCCTTTTCAATTCCAGCTAAACTACCTTTGTTAATGGTGGCGTAATTGTTTAATTTGTGATTAGAAAAATTGATAACCGTTGCTGCTAAAAACTGATATTGTTGTTCATAAACAGAATCGTTTATTTGAAATAATTGCTGCTGCAATGCGTAATAACTCATGGGTAGTTTCCCCATTAATTCTGCATTCTCACTTGCTAATAATTCATTGTTTTTTGCCAGGTCGAAATGACGGGTAATATTGTACCTTTTTTGTAAGAACCAACTTGAAATTGCATTGGTAGAATTAACAAAACTTGCCTTGTGGTAGTTTTTACTATTAAAGAAAAGGCTCAGTATAAAAATTTGTAAAACAAGAAAAATCAAAAAATTTCTAAAACGTTTTAAAAACTTAAATAGATTTCTCATGTTATGGTTGAATGCTTCTTTAGTTTTTCCCCGATATTATCTTTCGAGGAATTGGAATTTATCAATATTTTTTAATGCAATACTCGTTCCTCTTGCTACTGCTCTCAATGGATCTTCAGCAATATGCACCGGCAACTTTGTTTTCAAAGAAATTCTATAATCTAACCCTCTTAACATTGAACCTCCTCCTGCTAAATAAATACCTGTTTTGTATATATCTGCTGATAATTCTGGAGGTGTCATTTCAAGTGCATTCAATATCGCCTCTTCAATTTTAGCAATACTCTTATCTAAGGCATGTGCAATTTCTCCATAGGAAATCATAATTTCTTTTGGTATACCAGTCATTAAATCTCTACCTCGAACTGGATAAGGTTCTGGTGCTTGATCTTCTGGTAATTCAGTGATGGCAGAACCCACTTCAATTTTAATTTGTTCTGCTGTTCTTTCTCCTACCAAAATATTGTGTTGGCGACGCATGTATTCTTCAATATCACGTGTAAAGTCATCACCAGCAACTCTAATTGATTTATCACAAACAATTCCACCCAATGCAATGACAGCAATTTCTGAAGTACCTCCACCGATATCAATAATCATGTTACCCATTGGTTCAATTACATCAATTCCAATTCCAATGGCAGCAGCCATTGGTTCGTGAATTAAAAATACTTCTTTCGCTCCAGCATGTTCTGCAGAATCACGCACTGCTCTTTTTTCTACTTCTGTAATTCCTGAAGGAATACAGATAACCATTCTTAAACTTGGATTAAATAATCGTGAGGAAGTATTAATCATTTTGATCATACCACGAATCATTTGCTCGGCAGATTCAAAATCGGCAATTACACCGTCTTTTAGGGGACGAACTGTTTCAATTAATTTATGCGTTTTACCATGCATTTGTTGCGCCTTCTTTCCAATTGCAACAATTTTACCACTTTGAATATCCCTGGCCACGATACTTGGTTCGTCAACAACCACTTTATCGTTCATTATTATTAGGGTATTTGCCGTACCTAAATCTATGGCAATTTCTTGTGATAAAAAATCAAATAGTCCCATCCTTTATTTTTCCGTTGTATTAAGCTTACTAATATATTAATTTCAAATTAACTTTCTATGTTAAAGTTCATTTTAGTGTTTAAAATGTCTATTTCCTGTAAATACCATGCTCATTCCATTCGCATCACAATAATCTATTGACAATTGATCTTTTATTGAGCCTCCTGGTTGAATAACGCTTGAAATACCTGCATTTTTTGCTATTTCTACACAATCAGGGAAAGGAAAAAATGCATCTGATGCCATCACCGCTCCATTTAAATCAAAATTAAAAGACTTGGCTTTATGAATAGCCTGCTCTAAAGCATCTACTCTTGAAGTTTGACCGGTTCCACAAGCAAACAATTGTTTGTTTTTAGCTAAAACAATTGTATTCGACTTGGTGTGTTTTACCAATTTATTGGCAAACTCCAAATCTGACAATTCCGTTTCACTTGGACTTAATTTTGTTGCCGTTTTAAAATCTTTTATTTGGTCAGTAATTAAATCTTTGTCTTGCACTAAAACACCATTCAAAATAGTTCTAAACTGGCTTTTCGGTAATTCACATTCTTTTTGAACAAGAATCACCCTGTTTTTCTTTCCTTTTAACACTTCTAAAGCAGCTTCTTCATACCCTGGCGCAATCACCACCTCACAAAACAATTTGTGAATTTCATTGGCTGTTGCCAAGTCAATTTTTTTATTAGAAATTAATATTCCTCCAAAAGCTGAAACTGGATCTCCTGCTAAAGCGTCATTATAAGCTTCCAGGAGTGTATTTCTAGTTGCTAAACCACAAGCATTATTGTGTTTTAAAATTGCAAATGTTGGTTTGCTGTCTTTAAATTCATTCATGTAATTTACTGCTGCATCTACATCCAATAAATTATTATACGACAATTCTTTGCCATGTAATTTATCAAAAATAGCTGCTAAATCTCCATAAAATGTGCCGTGTTGATGTGGGTTCTCACCATATCTTAATGCATTCGGTTGATTAATACTTTGCTTAAAGCTTTCTTTTTGTGTAGGCTCAAAATAATTAAAAATATGTGTATCGTAATGCGAAGAAACATTGAAAGCTTCGCCAGCAAATGTCTTTCTCTCTGCTATACTTGTTTCGCCATTTCCTTTTTCAAGTATTGACAAAAACGATTCATATTGATTCATAGAAGGAATAATCACTACATCTTGGTAATTTTTGGCCGCTGCACGTATCAATGAAATACCTCCAATATCAATTTTTTCAATGATATCAGCATGACTCGCTCCCGATTTTACGGTATCTTCAAATGGATATAAATCCACGATTACTAAATCAATTTCAGGAATTTCGAATTCTGCAATTTGTGCTTGGTCTGAACTCAATGCACGACGATTTAATATTCCACCAAATATTTTTGGATGTAATGTTTTTACTCTCCCTCCTAAAATTGAAGGATAGGAAGTTAATTCCTCTACAGGAACTACTGATATTCCTAAATTTTCGATATGAGATTGTGTGCCTCCAGTTGAATAAATTACAACTCCTAAATCGTTTAATTTTTTTACAATTGGATCCAATCCATCTTTGCTAAATACGGAAATTAGCGCATTTTTAATCTTTTTTACTTCTGCCATTCTAGTTTGCCCTTGGAAATATGTCTGCAAATTTAGGATAAATACTAGGATAATTTTGTTGAAAACTTAATTAATTCAAGTATTTTTTAGTATTCGAAGCTGATATTCGATTATTTGCGTGAAAAACTATTTCTTTTCCTTGATATAAGGGGTTATTTTAGTCTGATCTAATTTTTCTTTAATCGGTGCAATAAATTTCAAATAATCTTGTAATAATGAATCTGGCATTGGGGTGGAAGGTTGGAATTTTTCAGCCCTGTGATTGATTTGTTTTCCATTTTTCCAAAAACGATAACAAACATGTGGACCTGTTGCCAAGCCAGTACTGCCAACAAAACCTATGACTTGTCCTTGCTTTACATAAACTCCTTTTCGAATTCCTGCGGCAAAACCTGTCATGTGTAAATATTGGGTGGTGTAAGTATCGTTATGTTTAACCTTTACATAATTTCCGTTTCCGCGTGTATATGCGGCAGCTATTACATAACCATCAGCAGTAGACCAAATTGGCGTACCTTTTGGCGCGGCATAATCGGTTCCTAAATGCGATTTCCACCTTCTTTGAACAGGATGAAATCTTCGATTGGTGAAACTTGAACTGATTCTTGAATATTTAACGGGTGCCATTAAAAACTGTCTTTTCATTTCTTTTCCATTCTCATCAAAAACACCGACTTTATTTTTAGCACTATCTAACACATAAAAAAAGGAATAAAACTCATTATTTTGGTGTTTGAAATAAGCGTATTTGATATCCCCAACATCATAAGGTTCACCATCTACACTTTTTTCATTGTAAATGACTTTAAATTTATCTCCTGGATGCAATTTAAAGAAGTCGATTGTCCAAGCAAAAAGACCTGATATTTCTTCCGCCATTTCACCTGTCATGTTAATGTTTTTTAATTGTTGATTAATCGCTACAGTTAAATTGGAATTGGCCACTATTTCTCCACTTAAAATTCTTTCTTCAATGGTATGTGGCTTCACTTTTAATTCAACTTCAACTGAATCAGAAAAATTAAAAATCACATATTCAATTTCATTTTTTGGATAAATACAGTACAATAAGTGATGTGCAGTATCTTTTTTATTTTGCAATAATAAAACTGGCGTTCCAGTTGTTACATATTTTAATCCTATGCTACTGTCAGCTGCTAATTCTGCTGCTATATTAATGAACCATTGAGATATACCATAGGGTGCTAATAAATGACTTAAAGTACTGTTGGGTGCAATGGTGTCGTGGTGAACAATAAAGGAGTCTAATACAAACTCATATTCCACTTGAGATGGTACAACTGAATCAATCACTGCTATTACTTCTTTCTTTTTGGTTTTTGCTTCATTTTTACAGCCAATTATAAAAAGGAACCCTAAAAATAGGAGTGAAAGTTTATACATGTGTTTTTTTGCCAAAATTAACAAAACAAATCTGTTAATTATAAGGTGATCTAGAATGTTTATTAAAGGGAATTTGTTTAGAATTATTTGTGAAGAAATTCCAATTAAACGAATAAAAAAACCACCTGCTACGCATTGGTAACAGGTGGTTTAAATTTTATTATTTAGAATACTGCTTATTTACTTACAACTACATTGAAAGTTGAAGATTTTCCGTTTTCTAATTTTAAGTTAAATACGTACATTCCATTTGCAATACTTGATACATCTACTAATAATTTAGAAGCTGACAAGTTAACTTGTTGCGTTGAAATTAATTTTCCTGAAAGATCAACAATATTCAAAGTTCCAGTACCATCAACTCCATTTAAAGGAATTGTTAAAGTATTTACTACTGGGTTTGGATATGCTTTCTCTAATTCAACTTGGTTGTTATCAATTCCTAATTCAATAGGATCAACCATATTTAATACAACAGCAGCTGATAAATCAGAACCAAATCCTAATCCAGAATAAGCCCCATCATTGTTTACCAATGTAGTTACATGACCATCTCCGTGCATTGTACCAGTTGCATCTGCTCCTGAAATATTTTCGTCATAATCTAAAGCATTATCAAATCCTAAGAAAATAGTTTGACTTGAAGAAATTGCACAAAAGATGTAATGTGTATTGTCTTCTAATAATAAAGGATCATCAAATAATACACTTATTGGCATTTGTTGACTATCACTAGCATAAGTAAATTCTCCAATCGCAACTCCATTTAAAACTGAAATTCCAAATCCTGGATCATTAATGTCAGTAATAGGATCTTCCCATTTATAACCTTCAACAGATATAATTTCTCCTTCCAAAGAATTTCCAGTTGAACTTGTTGCAGCAAAAGTAAGCCCTAAAGCAGCTCTTCTACTTGCGTTAGCATCAGTGAAGTGGATACAAGCTCCAAAAGTGGAAGCAAAAGCACTTGGTTGGAAAAATTGATTTCCGTTTGGTGCTAATGTAGCTGGATCCATTCTTGAATATGAATACTCATTATCCGTGAATAAAAAATTAGAATTTAAAGCATTATCTGCGTCAAAATCATCCGTTGCATCAGAAGTAATACTGTATTCCATTTCATACAAATCTTGAGAATAAGTACTCTCAGAAAAAGTTGGCAATGAAATCCAAACACTATCACCAGAAACTAAAGAAGCTACTGCAGCTGAAGTTTCATCATACAATACACTCGCATTTAAAGTTACTTTTGCATTTAAAGTTACATTCGTTTGATCGTTTACACCAAAGTTATAAACCCAAGCACCAACTTTTACGTCAAACTCTGTATTATCAGCAGCTAAAGCCAATGGAGTAGCATATTGTCTTGCTCTTAAAACATCTTTTTGGTTAATTCCGATATCATTCGCAAAATAACCAAACTTGTTTCCAATAAAAGCAGTAACAGTACCACCATTCATTATTTCATTGTATAATAAATCTCCAGTACTTGTAGAAATCATAACAACTGGGATAGTAACGTTTAATCCGTCATCTCCACCAGCCATTCCAACAGGCTCACCAGAATGATTTACAATTACAACAGCAACAGCTCCAGCGTTTTGCGCATTGAAAGCTTTGGTTCCAAATTGACAATCCCCTCTCCATACTACAGCAATTTGTCCGTTGATTTCAGCACCGTTTGTTAAAGGATCACATCCTAAAGAATCAATCCCTTGTACAATCACTAAGGTATCTTCAACCGCATTTGCAGGATCGGTAGGATCTGGCATAGACCAATCACCACCAGCATCATCTGCCCAGGTTACTGAATAATTACCACTGTTCGAAGACGGTGGATTAACATAAAATGAAACCTGAGCAATACTTGTTAAAGCAGTTGCAAAGGCTACAAAAGAAAGTAATAATTTTTTCATAAGTTTTAAATTTAATGTGTGTGACACAAATTTAACTTATTTTTAACATAAACGAAAATATTTACTAGATTTTTAACCGATTTTATATTAAAGCCCTAATTGTAGGTCTAAAACATAAGTATTTTTAGACAAAGGCATAAAAACAAAAATAATTAAATTATATTTGTCGCTTGTTGATAATAAATACCATTAAAAATGGCAGAATTAGTAAGATATTCAGACGTGGAATTAAAAGAATTCCGTACAATAATAGAATCTAAATTAGTTGAAGCAAAAGAAGATTTAAAGTTGTTACGTGGTCAATTAGACTACAGTGATGACCATGGAACCAATGACACTGGTCGTTCATTCAACATGATGGAAGATGGTTCTGAAACCATGTCAAGAGAAGAAATGTCTCAATTGGCTGTAAGGCAAGAAAAGTTTATTACTAACCTTGAAAATGCTTTAAGAAGAATTGAAAACAAAACTTATGGCATTTGCAGAGAGACAGGGAAATTAATCAGAAAAGAAAGATTAAAATTAGTTCCTCACGCGACGCTTAGTATTGAAGCTAAAAATGCCCAAGGTTAAGCTATCCACTTCACAAAAATCAATTTTGGTTATCGGAATCGTCCTTTTGATTCTACTCATTGACCAAGTGTTTAAAATTTGGATTAAGACTCATTTTAATCCTTATGAAACACGCACCTTAATTGACGGATTTATAGAATTACATTTTATTGAAAACAGAGGAATGGCATTTGGTACCGAGTTTGGTGCTGGAATTTGGGCAAAATACGCTTTGTCAACCTTTAGGTTATTAGCCATTATTGGCATTGGATATTACGTTAGAAAAGTTATTCTATCTGGCCAACATAATTTACTTTTTTTAGTCGCTATTGCCCTTGTTTTTGCTGGTGCAACTGGCAATTTAATTGATGGTATGTTTTATGACTTTTACTTTGATTTAGACGAAAGATTTAGAACCAATTGGGTCATGGAATACAATGCAGATAATGACGTTTATTTTCCGGATAAGTTAAGGGAGACTGGCTTTATGTTAGGCTCTGTTGTCGACATGATGAGATTTACTGTTACCTGGCCTCAAAAAATGCCATTTGGATTGGGAGGTGAAGAAATTTTCCCACCCATTTGGAACATAGCTGATTTTTCAATCTCTTGCGGAGTAGGATTATTAATCTTAAAATATAGAAAGAATTTCGGCCAAAAAAACAAAGAAAAAGAATTGGTAACTGAAGACTAATTACTTGCTATCAATTGGGTGGTCAGTTCCCTGGTTACTTTATCTGTCTCAAATAAATCTTCTAAGCTTGGCTTTTCAATAAATTCAAAAGCATTCATCACCTTTTGATTAATCAAACCAATATCAACAAAGCTAATTTTATCCGCTAAAAAAGCAGCCACAGTAACTTCATTTGCCGCATTTAAACTACAAGCTGCATTTCCTCCTTTTTTCATGGCATCAAAAGCCAATTTTAAATTAATAAACGTATCGTAATCTGGCTGTTCAAAAGTCAGGTTAGGATAATTAATAAAGTTAAATCGCTCAAAATCTGTTTTAATTCTCAAGGGATAAGTCAAAGCATATTGTATGGGTAATTTCATGTCAGGCAAGCCCATTTGCGCTTTCATTGAGCCATCTTCGAACTGTACTAAAGAATGAATGATAGATTGTGGATGCACAATTACATCAATTTGTTCATCTTTTAATCCAAATAACCATTTGGCCTCAATTACTTCCAGTCCTTTATTCATCATGGTGGCAGAATCAATGGTGATTTTTGCACCCATTTCCCAATTTGGATGTTTTAAAGCTTGGCTTTTAGTAATAGATTTTAATTGTTCAGCAGAACGCCCTCTAAATGGTCCGCCCGAAGCCGTTAAATATATTTTTTCGATTTTATTGTGAAATTCGCCAACTAAACATTGAAAAATGGCAGAATGCTCAGAATCAACAGGGAATATGTTTACCGCATTTTCTTTGGCTAATTTGGTGATCATTTCACCGGCAACTACCATGGTTTCTTTATTGGCCAATGCGATTGTCTTTTTTGCTTCAATGGCTCGAATCGTTGGTTTTAAGCCTGCATATCCTACCAATGCAGTCAGCACAATGTCAATTTCATCCATTTCAACCACTTCTTCTAGTGCCTTTGCACCTGTGTAGGTTTTAATGTCGTTTTCCCACAAAGCATCATTTACTTTTTCATAAGAATTTTCATCAACAATTACCACCGCATTTGGTTTAAATTGCAGACTTTGAGCAATCAATAAATCCGCATTTCGATTTGCTGTCAGTACGGTTACTTCAAACAAATCTGGATTTGCTGCAATTACTTCTAATGTTTGCGTTCCAATTGAACCAGTCGATCCTAAAATCGCAATTCTTTTCTTTTCTGACATACTGCAAAAATAATTGACAACTTTAGATTAAAGCACTATTTTGTAAGAAATAATATTTTGTAGTTATAAATTTATTAACTACTTTTGTGCCCTCTTTATAATTAGAAGAGATTGACGTATTGCGGGTGTGGTGAAATTGGTAGACACGCTAGACTTAGGATCTAGTGCTTCACGGCTTGTGGGTTCGAGTCCCTCCACCCGCACAAGATGGTCTCGGCATTGCCAAGACCATTTTTTTTTATATAAATTTTAAACTTCGTTAAGAAAATGAATGTAGTTGAAGAAAAGATTGATGATTTAAATGCAGTATTGAGAATTCAAATTGCTCCTGCTGATTATTCAGAAAAGGTAGAAGACATCATGAAGAAGTACCGTAAGGATGCGAACATGCCTGGGTTTAGACCTGGAAAAACACCTATGAGCTTAATCAAGAAAAAATATGGTAAAAGTATTTTGGCGGATGAATTGAACAAATTAATCAATGAGTCATTAACTGACTTTATTCAAAAAAATAATTTGGAAGTTTTAGGGAATCCATTACCAAAAGTAGACGAAGAAGTAAAAGGCGATTTTAGCAACCCAGGTGAATTTGAGTTTGCTTATGAATTGGGTTTAGCGCCCACTTTTGACTTAGATATTAATGCAAAGCAAAAATACGAATACTTAAAAGTGGATGTTTCGGAAGAAATGTTAGACAAAGAAGTTGAAAACTTAGCAAGAAGATACGGTAAATTAGTCCCAGCTGATAAAGTTGGAGATAAAGACATGGTAGTTGGTGAATTTTCTGAGCCATCAGGAGAAATTAGCAACAATTCAACTATTTCTTTAGAATTTATTGAAGATGAAAAAGTAAAAAAATCAATTTTAGGTAAAAAGGTAGGTGATGTGTTAAGTTTAGATCCTAAAACTGTTTCTAGAGATGATAAAGATTTGGCTGCTATGCTGGGAATTGATGAGTCAAAAATCAATGATATTCCAGCTAAATTTGATTTCAAAATTACAGAAATCAAAAACATGATTCCTGCTGCAATTGATCAAGAATTATTTGACAAATTATTCGGACCTGGAACTATTAAAACAGAAAAAGAATTAAAAGAGAAAATAAAAGCTGATTTAGATCAAATGTTTCAAAATGATTCAGACCGTTTATTTAGTCAAAAGGTAACTGAAGCGATAGTTGAAAAAACAAAGTTTGACTTACCAGAAAGTTTCTTAAAAAGATGGATTAAAGAATCAGCTAAAGAAGAAATTTCTGCTGAGGAGATTGAGGCAGATTTTGACAATTACAAGAAAAGTTTAAGATGGCAATTAATTCAAAATAAAATCATTAAAGAAAATGATTTACAAGTAAAATCTGAAGAAGTAATTGCGCACACCAAAGGATTATTGGTGAATCAGTACGCACAATACGGCATGCCTGCTCCCGAAGACAAAGAATTAGAAGCACAAGCTAAAAATGTTTTGTCGAATCAAGAAGAAGCAAATAAAATTTACGACAGTATTTATGGAGCTAAAATTTTGAGTTACATCAAAGAAAATGTAAAATTAACTGAGAAATCACTTCCTTACGAAAAATTTGTTGAAGAAGCTTACGCTCAGAACTAATTATAATTTTAACATATATTTATTTAATAATGCCTATATTTATAGGCATTATTTTTTTAATAAAACAATTACAAATGATAGATCAAAACGAATTTCGCAAATACGCTACTAAACACCACGGTATTAGCAGCATGCACTTAGAAAACTACATAGAATCATCTTTAACACCATACATCATAGAAGAGCGTCAGTTAAATGTAGCACAAATGGATGTTTTTTCTAGATTGATGATGGACAGGATTATATTTTTAGGCACAGGTATCAATGATCAAGTTGCAAATATCATTACTGCTCAATTACTTTTCTTAGAATCGGTAGATGCTAAAAAGGATATTCAAATTTATTTAAACTCGCCAGGTGGAGGTGTTTATGCTGGGTTAGGTATATATGATACCATGCAATACATTCAACCTGATGTTGCTACAATTTGTACAGGTATGGCTGCCTCAATGGGAGCAGTATTATTATGTGCAGGAGCTAAAGGTAAAAGATCGGCATTGCCACATTCTAGAGTGATGATACACCAACCTTTAGGTGGCGCTCAAGGGCAAGCATCTGATATAGAAATTACTGCAAGAGAGATTCAAAAATTGAAAAAGGAATTATACGAAATTATCGCCAATCATTCTGGACAAGATTACGATAAGGTTTGGCAAGACTCTGATAGAGATTATTGGATGATAGCAGAAGAAGCTAAGAATTACGGAATGGTGGATGAGGTTTTGGCAAAAAATATTATTAAATAATTACAATATATAATGGCAAAAAATGAGGTGGGTTGTTCTTTTTGTGGACGACCAAAAAGTGAAGTGGATATTTTAATTGCTGGTGTAACTGGACATATTTGTGAAAGTTGTATTGAGCAAGCGCATGAAATTGTAAACGAAGAGGAAGTTCATAAGTCAACTGAAATTGGGAAAGACTTAAAACTTTTGAAACCAATTGAAATTAGAAACAAATTGAATGAATATGTGATTGGACAGGAAGATGCAAAAAAGTATCTTTCAGTAGCCGTTTACAATCATTACAAAAGAATTAACAACAACTTATCGAATACCGATACGCCAGAACTTGAAAAGTCGAATGTGATATTGGTAGGAAGAACTGGGACTGGAAAAACCTTACTGGCAAGAACCATAGCCCGTATGTTAAATGTTCCTTTTTGCATTGCAGATGCTACTGTTTTGACTGAAGCAGGTTATGTTGGAGAAGATGTTGAAAGTATCCTTTCTCGATTATTACAAGCCGCTGACTTTAACGTAAAGGCCGCTGAAAAAGGGATTGTTTTTATTGACGAGATTGATAAAATTGCCCGTAAATCAGATAATGCTTCTATCACGAGAGATGTATCTGGCGAAGGCGTTCAACAAGCCATGTTAAAATTGTTAGAAGGTACCGAAGTAAATGTTCCGCCACAAGGAGGAAGAAAACACCCAGACCAAAAAATGATTAAGGTAAACACTACCAACATATTATTTATTGCTGGTGGCGCATTTGATGGTATTGAAAGAATTATTGGTAGAAGAATGAATACAAGTGCAATTGGGTTTTCAAATAAAGACTCAGAAGCAATAGACCCAGAGAATTTATTACAATATATTATTCCAACAGATATCAAAGAATTTGGTTTAATTCCTGAGTTAATTGGTCGTATGCCAGTTTTAACTTATTTAGAACCATTAGATAAAAACGCTTTAAGAAGAATTTTAACTGAACCGAATAATGCCCTCATTAAGCAATACACCCATCTTTTTAAAATAGATGGTATTCAATTAAAATTTGATGCAGAAGTCTTAGATTTTATCGTTGAAAAAGCTTTAGAATTCAAATTAGGCGCCCGTGGATTGCGTTCCATTTGTGAAGCTATTTTAACAGATGCAATGTTTGAGCTACCTTCTAGCAATACAGAAAAAGATTTTAAGGTAACTTTATCTTATGCCCAATCAAAATTTGAAAAATCTAAAATGTCGAAATTAAAAATTGCTTGATGAATCAGAATGAAATTGCGGTAGTAGATTATCATGACTTTTTATCGAAAGACCAAGAAGTAAGAAATAATTTTATTCAAAACTTTGGCGATTCATTCAGTAATATGGGTTTTGCCATTGTTAAAAATCATGGCGTTTCTGAAACACTTCGCAACAAATTGTTTGAAGTTTCAAAAGCATTTTTTGAATTGCCAAATGAGATTAAAAAGCAATATGAAAATTTGGCCTTAGCTGGTCAACGTGGGTATATAGCAAAAAACAGAGAAAGCGCGAAAGGAAGAAACATTCCTGATATCAAGGAATTCTATCATATTGGTCAAACAGTGAAAGACAATGACCCAATTGAAAAAGAATACCCAAAGAATATCTGGCCAAAAGAGGTTGCTGAATTTGAATCAGTTGGTCTTGAAGTTTATCAAACTTTTGAACAAACAGGAATTAATTTATTGAAAGCTGTTGCTTTATATTTGGATTTAGCCGAAGATTATTTTCAACCGAAAGTACACAATGGAAACAGTATCTTAAGGTTGTTACATTATTACCCTGTTCAAAATTTAGAAGATATTCCTGCTGGAGCAGTTCGCGCGGCCGCACATGGTGACATTAATTTAATTACCTTGTTAATGGGTGGAAGTGCGGAAGGATTACAAGCACAAACATTAAGTGGTGAATGGGTACCAGTTAGTCCGAAAGCAGATGAGATTGTGATTAATATTGGCGATATGTTAGCAAGGTTGACTAATAACAGGTTCAGATCGACTCAACACCGTGTTATTACACCCAACGAAGCCTCTTGGTTAACACCACGATATTCGGCTCCTTTTTTCTTGCATCCTCGCTCAGAAATGGACCTTACATGTTTACCGACCTGTATCAATGAAAAAAATCCGAAAGCATATAAAAATATGAATGCAGGAGAATTTTTAACAGAAAGATTAATTGAATTGGGATTAAAAAAAGGTTAAAATTACCGTTAAATCAATAAAAACTACAGAAAATAATTATTTTTTGGAGACCCCCTATAAAATTTGTATATTTGATTCAATCAATTTTTGTGATGAAAAAGATAGTTTTAATAGTATTCACCGCCTTGTTTGTAACAGGATTTACTTCATGTAAAAAAGAAGTGATAGAAATCGTTACAACAGAAAACGAAGCGCCATTCTTTAATGATAGGTCTACCAACTTACCAAATCCAACAATTTCAGATTCACTTGGATTTGTAACTGATCCAAATGAAGACGAAGATTTTGATGCGGATAAGAAAAATACAGGTAAATAAATAATAAGTTAATATAAATTAGAGAAGCGTATTCAACTAAATGAATACGCTTTTTTTATGGACTCATCCTAAGAAACCTTACTCCTAATATCAAGCTATCTTATGTCTATATAAAAGCATACTATTAATTTAGAACAACTTTATTCAGTCCAAGCTATTGCACTAATTCAATTTAATAGTCAATTCAAAAGCAGGTATGATTGCAAGGACCCTTGTACTAAGTCAATCTGTAATTTCAACATAAAAAAAACCCTAACCAAAAGGCCAGGGTTTTATTATTTATTAATTCCAATCTTTTATTTGAGTACGATTAACTTTTTAGTAATTGAACTTCCGTCTTCAGCAAGAATTCTGCATAAGTACATTCCTGGTTCAATACTGTTTCCGTTTATCATTAATTCTAAAACTGTTTCCTCTTCTAACATGCCATTAAAAGTTTCTTCAATTATGTTTCCAGTTGCATCAAACAAATCCACTACAATTTTACTTGACTGTGTTGAAGAAATTCTCAGCTTAGTATCGTTATAAAATGGATTTGGACCTACATTAACAGTAAACTGATTAATGATTCCTCCACCTTCCACGAAAATAATACTATCGTTGGTAGAACATCCATTGGCATCTGTAATCGTTAAGTAATAAGTTCCATTTCCTAAGTTAGAAATAGTACTTCCTACACTACCATTACCCCAAGTATAAGTATAAGGTAAAACACCGTTTAATCCAGTTGCTTGGATACTTGCAGTATTATAGTCCACTAAGAAATTAACTAAAATTTCATTTGGTTCTAAAACAAGACTAGAACTAACTGCAATACATCCATTGGCATCTGTTACAACTACATTATATGAGTCTGGGCACAATGCTGAAACACTATTGGTTGTATCACCGTTATTCCATAAATATGAATACGGCATCACACCACCAGTGACCATGGTTGTACTTGTTCCATCACATTCTCCATAACAACTTACATCCGTTGAACTTGAAATAGCATGCAACTCTGCTGGTTGTGTAATTACTACTGAATCTGTTACCGTACATCCATTGACGTCTGTTACGGTTACTGAATAAGTTCCATCACATAAATTAGTAATATTACTATTTGTCAAACCATTACTCCAACTATAAGTATATGGGGCAGTTCCACCATTTACTACCGCATCAATTAATCCATCACAAGCAGTGTAACATTGTACATCTGTAGCATTTAATTGAGCCGTAAGGTTGATTGGTTCTGTTACATTAATTCCACTTACATTAAATGTACAACCATTTGCATCTGTAATCACCGCTGAATATACACCAGCACATAAATTTGAAATGGCCATAGTGGTGTCTCCAGTATTCCATGCATATGCATAAGGAAGTGTTCCTCCTAATACATTTAATTGAATGGAACCATCACAAGTCCCGGTACACGAAACGTTGTTCACCACATTGTTTTGAGTTGACAATGGTAAAGGTTCTGTAATTAAAATGTTATTCTCGTCAAAAGTACATCCATTCGCATCAGTAACCGTTACCGAATAAGTACCCGGAGATAAGTTGGTAATTGTTTCTGTTGTTGCGCCAAAATCCCAAGCGTAGGTATATGGTGCTGTACCGCCATAAATATCTAAGTCTATCGATCCATCTGCACTTCCATTACACGTAATAGTTGTTACTACCATATTATTGTTAAACAATGCTGGTGGCTCAACTATTTCGATACTATCTAAGCTAATTGTACATCCGTTTGCATCTGTCACTAACACAGAGTATAACCCTTTACATAAATCAGTAATTGTCGCTGTCCCGTCTCCATTAATTTGGTTAATCACAATTTCAGACCAAGCATAAGTATACGGAGCTGTTCCGCCACTTACATTAATTGAAATTGAACCATCACATACTCCATTACAAGATGCATGTGTAATAATTGGCGTCGCAATTGATAAAGGTGTTGGTTCCGTTACTGTAATATTACTTTCAGTAAAAGTACATCCGTTTGCATCTGTAATCGTCACCTGGTAAAATCCTGCGATTAAACCTGTAATTGATGAAGTAGTCGCTCCATTTGACCAAGCATATGAATATGGAGCAGTTCCACCGTTAGGGTTTACTGTAATAGCCCCATCACTAAATCCATTACATGATACATTTACTATTGCTGTATTTGAATTTGTTAAAGTAGCAGGTTCTGTTATCACAACATTACTCACATCAAATGTACAACCATTTGCATCTGTTACTGTTACACTGTAAGATCCTGCAGTTAAGTTATCATTCAAATCAGTGGTTGCACCATTTGACCACGCATATGTATATGGAGCCGTTCCGCCCATGATATCTAAATCAATACTTCCATCAGCAGCACCATTACACGATACTTGTGTAATCACTGGATTATTATTGTATAAAGGACTTGGCTCAATTATTTCAATACTATCAATTGAAATTGAACATCCATTCGCATCAGTTACTGTAACGGAATATAGTCCTTTACATAAATCTGTAACTGTTGCCGTGCCATCTCCATTTATTTGATTAAAAATAATTGCAGACCATGCATAAGTATAAGGCATTGTACCTCCAGAAACCACTACAGAAATTGATCCATCACAAACATTGAAACAAGAAGCGTGAATTACAGTAGTATCTACACTCACCAATAAATTTGGCTCAGATACAACGATATTATTTACACCAATTGAACAACCATTTGCATCAGAAATTATTACACTATAGGTACCTGCAGCTAACCCGGTAGCAGTTGCCCCAGTTTGCCCATCAGACCATGAGTAAGCATAAGGTGCAGTTCCACCAATTGGACTCACTTGAATACTTCCATCACTTAATCCATTACATGTTACGTCAACTACAGTAGTACTTGAATTCTCCAATAAAGCAGGTTCAGTAATTACTATGTTATTTTCAGTAAAAGTACATCCATTTGCATCAGTTACTGTTACTGAATAAGTCCCAGCACACAATCCGATACTTGCAGGCCCAGTTGCTCCATTACTCCATAAGTAAGTATATGGG